>CAYPBX010000018.1:0-9657 GCA_964409075.1 uncultured Candidatus Obscuribacterales bacterium | reverse complement strand
CACCTCGACATCCGAGGGGATGCCTGAGTGATTGAAGGGCGACCGCGTGCAGTATTTGTCGTCCTGCGCGCCTGAGGCATTCACGAGCACGTGCCCGTCGGCATCCACGTCCGAGTAGTAGGTTGCCTCTCGGTTGGCGTTGGACGAGTCGTAGTTGAAGTGGGTCGAGTTGTTGTCGTCGGCCATCACCTGCCAGGAGACAGGGATGCGGCCGCCGCCTGTTACGAGCGCCTCCAGGGCCTGGTAGCGCGTGTGCCCTTCCAGAAGCTTGGTGGCCAGGAAGGGCGTGCGGTTTACCACCTGGGCAACTACAGAGCCGCCGTCGGCTGTCATGCTCGCGTCTCCGGAGACGGAGTACATGACATTGAGAACCAGCGATGGCGGAATGGCTCCCTGGGCAAGTGCCGGCTGGAAGATACCGCCGCCTGAAGGCTTGAGGCGCTTGTAGGTGACCTGTATCTGACTGCCGTTGTAGCCGGCGTAGAACTGCTGGTTCAAAGGAGCGGTCCATTCGGCTTTCTTGCCGGCGGGCAGATAGGCGGTCTCCTGGCCGTTTGTTACCGGCTGATCGCCGAGAATCTGCGCGACGGTGGGAATGCCGTTGCCGTCTTCGAGCCTAGGCGCGCAGGCAAGGATGCCGCCTTGCCCGCAGCGGATGGACTGATTACCCAGCGGGTCGGACCCTGTTGCCGTGTAGGTGCCGCCGTTTTTCTGCAGCTCGTTTGCCGTGCGCGAGGCGAGCATGGCAGCGTCTTTGATAAGCTTGATGCGCGCCTTTTTCGCGTCCAGATCGGCGGAGGCGGTTGAAGTGGATATCTGCCCGTTGAGATTGTTGATCTCGCTATCGAGCTGGGCTATCTCTTCTGTAAGCGTGTTGCGCTGCTCGTCGAAGGCCGGGTCCGATGACAACCCATTCAGCTGATCCTGCTTGGCATCGCGTTGGGTCTGCTTCTGGTTTCTCTGGGAGACCAGATCAGCCTCATTTTGCGCTGCTTGCTGCAGGGGGTGGTTGGGGCTGTTCAACTGTGCCTCTGCCTCTTGAGCGCGGGCGTGGGTCCTCTCGGCGCCGTCGAGCATATCGCCGACGACTATGTTGTAGCGCAGAGCCCGGTCGAGCGGCTCGGCGCCGTCGGCGCTTACTGGATTGCCGTTCTCATCGACCGCTGCCAGGATGGCTTCGGTCATGCCTGCTGCTTGCATCACGCCTGATACGGTGCGCGACTCCGTGAAGGTCTCGTTTTGCCCCACGTAAGCGGCCGGGTCGCTGTCCAGATTAGCCAGGGACATCGGGTGGGCCGCCTGTCCGGCTTCGCCGCGCGTGTGACTCCAGTCGGTTACAACTGAAGTTGGAATCACTGCATCGGCCGCGCTTCCTGCCTGAGCATATACAGGAGGGACAAGATCGAACCTGTAGGTAAACTTGCGCTCGAAGCCTTGCGGGTTGTTGCCGGAGACGCGCGACAGCTCGTTCCTGAGATTGAGCGCCATAGCATTCTCGATTGCCTGAATGTTCGGGCGCAAGCCCAGGCTCTGCAGCCAGTCGTAGGTAAAGAAAGCCAGCGCCACCCCCGGGTTGTCCCGGGTGCGTCCGTTGTAGGAGACTGATCCTCCACCCGACGGGCGCAGGGCGCCGGCGCTGTTGGTGGCAGGTCCGGAGCGCGGGAACGGTCCACCGGTGGCTATGTAATATCGACCGATGTCGTTCCAGGAGCCGCGCTGGCCTGGTGCTGTAATCTGCCCGTTCCCGCCTACGTTTGAATTGGCCAGGTCGGAGGAGCCCATTATGGTTCTTACACTGGTGAAATTAACCGGATTGTTAGGCGGTATCCCTTGCGGAAATTCTACAGACAGTACCCCTGATGGATGTGTCAGACGCGGGCCGCCTGCTTGTGCACAGGCGACCACGTGTATGGTCTGCTGGTGAGCTTGCGGCTCCTGCCCTTGGGCGTCCTTATGGAGACCGGTGTGCGGTGCGCGCTGCGTTATGACCTCATCGGCCTGGACACGCACCACCGATGGTACAAAAGAGCCGCTGCCGCCTCCTGGCACCCCGCCAGGCGCGTTAACCAGAAACTTGCGCTGGTCGACCAGACGTGGCTCATCGGCAACTGCAGCCAGAGTCAGGTTCTGACCGGCAGCCGTATAGTTGGTGTAGGGAATGTAGAAACTTACACCGTTGCCGTCGCGCGAGGGATCGTTGAGCCCCAGGGCTGAGTTTGTTTGCTGGTTGCCGTAGCGCGGTAGCGGGATGTTGGTCTCGCCGGCGCCTGGCTGTAGATAGCCAACTTCAATCTGAAGCGAGCCGACATCCAGATCTTGCTGTTGTCCCAGACGCCTGGCTGTGAGATTGTACGCTTCAAGGGCAGTGTCTCTCAACAAGATTTTCACAGCCGGGTCTTTGGTGTCGGCAGGGTTGCCCTGACCAGCGGCCAGGATGGCGTCCCTGAGTTGATTTCCTGCCCGTTGGGTCAGGAAGAGGTCACGTCTGGCCAGTGCGGTCATGGCGTTATTGCCGGTTCCTTGTAATTGTCCCAGCCTCTGGGCAATGATAAGGTCCAGCCGGGCTGTTGCCAGCAAGGTGTTGAGACCCCAGACCGGGCGTTGCGTCGAGAGCCGGTTTGCCGGTATGGCGTTGCCCGGGTTGAAGGGCAGGTCGTCGACCAGACCAACCAGCCCGAAGGTGGTATTCTGCACAACTATGCGACCAACATCACGGGCAGCCTGCAAGGCGGCTGCATCGATTGCGGTCTGAGCTTCCTTGTGCGTGCCAAATATCTGGTTGAAATTTAGTGCAAAAAACACTATTAAAAGCGCCAGCACGCCCACCAGCGTGACCACAAGCGCTGTAGTGTTTCCGTGTTTGACTCTGCCTCTCATCTTCCTGCCTACCTCATTGTTGGGATTCTGGAACCGCATGGGGACCGGGACAACCACACTAGAGAAACTGACGCGACGCTGTAAATTCTAGCGTCGCCTGGTGTTGCCTGGGTCTCGGGCCTGTGCAATTGTGTTTTGCCTTGTGCAAGCGAACCTTAAGCAAAGTTCATGCTATCAATTAGCATAGTATAATCTTCGCCGTCGGTCAAGGTGGAGACAGATAAAAGATTATAGGGCACTAATTTATCTTTGAGGCTAGTGTTGCTCTGAGTACAAATGCCAGTCGACCATCCCTAAAGTACCGGTTCTGAAATGGAGTTTGGAGCAAAGTTATTGATAAGAGTGAGACGGGAGCAGGCCCGACCCGGGTGCCGGTTAGCCGTGTCTACGGTTGATTTCCGAAATGTACCCGTATAGGCTGAATGGTTGTTGTAATACTACAAGGAGCGGTGAAGGCTTTTCAGTCGAGGGGAATAGGGGTGGCTGCTTGCTTTGCTGGGACCTATGACTTGCCGATCGGTCGACGGGCCCTGCTTTTCTCTCTTTGTTTCGTTCTTTGGCCTTACTGGCCGGCGCAGGCAGTTGCTCCTGACCTTGCGCGCTTGAACCGGGCGGGCGAGAGCCAGCTTACAGGCGGACAGCTTCAGGCAGCTCTTGACACCTATAAAAGGATGGCGACAAGCTTTCCCGCCAGTCCATTGCCTCATAAGATGCTTTGCGAGATCTACTCTCGGCTCGGCGATCGGCAGGCAGCCCTTTGCGAGGCGGAGATTACCTTGAAGCTGGCTCCAGGCGATGCTGGCGCACAGTACAACCTGGGTTCGGCGCTGCATGCGCTCAACCGTTTTGGCGAGGCGCTTTCTGCCTACAACCGGGCAATAGAGCTGGGCTACGGCGACAGGAACGCGAGAAGAGGCCGGGCTCTCTGCTTGCTGGAGACCGGTGATGCGGCAGGAGCCGTGTTTGAGCTGGAGAAGCTTTCCTCCGAAGCGCCTGGCGACCGGGATGTCTGGGTCAATCTTGGCTGGGCTTATGCTTATTATGGCGACGGTGCTGGCGCCTGGCGGAGCGCTGAGCGGGCAATTAGCATAGATCCTGATTACTATCCTGCCTGGAGGCTGAAGGTAGAGCTTGCTATCGCCGGGTTGCGCACAAGCGATGCTGCTTATTCTTGCAAGCACCTGATAAGGATAGAGCCGCACAATCCCATTAGCTACTGGCTCGAGGCTAAGACAGGCTTTGCTTGTGGCGGAGGCATCGAGCTGGCGCGCCAGGCGCTTTCAGGTGCGCTTGCTAACTGCCCCCAGGCAAGAGGGCTCTTTGTCGAACTGGGAAAGGCCTACGGGCAGCGTGCCCGGGAGCTCAGCGAGCGGGTGAGGACTGCCACTGCAGTCAGGTTCGCTGTTGAGGCCGGTCAATGGAACAACCTTGCAGGTAAGGCTCTCAATCATGCGCTTTCTGTGGCTCCCGATAGCGTCAAAGCTAACGTGGCCATGGCCGAGTTTCTCTGTAACACACAACAAAATCACAGGGCGTATAGATATGCTGCCCGAGCTATCGAGCTGGACAACGGTGATGAGAGCGCCCGGAAGATCTATCAGATGACAATCTCAACAAAAAACGATCTCATTGGAGCCATCAAAAACTGGCTCCACGGAGGGCGCAGCGCAGCAAGCCCGGAGCCGTAACCCTAATGTTATGCCCAGGGAGTGAAGCGAAGCAGCCCGGAGCCGGCTAATTATTAAGCCCATTGGGGTGCTCAACGTGCGCCCGGGCAGCATATGTGAAATTGCGCGTGAATTGTTGCGGGACGA
This sequence comes from uncultured Candidatus Obscuribacterales bacterium, assembly GCA_964409075.1. Taxonomy (GTDB): domain Bacteria; phylum Cyanobacteriota; class Vampirovibrionia; order Obscuribacterales; family Obscuribacteraceae; genus CAYPBX01. The sequence goes on along the minus strand of CAYPBX010000018.1, from coordinate 4,966 downwards.
AAAGCGGGCTGATCAGCTTAGTTACTGCTACCTCAAACTCATAAAAGTTGTTTGTGGTATCGACAGGATCACCCGGGTTCCATACGCGCGGGTCGCCGCTCTGGATGGGAACCTCCAGAACGGTCAAGGTTACACCGCTGTCTCCAGGGGGTGATATGCCGGAAAGACTACCGATGCCACCTTGCGCCGGCAGAAGGAGGTCGCAGGCTTCGGTCATGTTGGCTCGTGCTTGAGCGAGTGTCGAGCCTGTGCCAGCATCTCTTGCGGCTACCTGGGCGACAACGGCACAGGTGCCCACGCCCCAGAGGAAAGTAAAAAAGGTGAGCAATGGAAAGAACACTATTATAAAAAAAATAAACAAGGCTGGCCCGAACTCGGCTATCTCCTGTCCGCTGGCCGACCTCTGATGCCTGCGTTTTGCATATGCACTCATTTTCATCAACCTCAGACCCATCTTGTCAGCCTCCAGTCCTCTGATAGCCCGGTTCAACGGTATCCTTTTTGTAATCGCTCCGCCCTCGGCTTCGCCTGCGCTCTGCTCCCAATACGTTCCGCTGCGCAGCCCTGAGCCGGGCTGCTCCGCTACTCTCCATTAGCACAACGTTCCTTCCTTGGCTTGAGAGCCAGCTGTGTTGATTTTCAAGCAGGAACCTCATGACAGAGTGCCCGACAAGCTCTGCATACCAAATACTTACCTCAGAATGAGCTATAACTAACACTTATCATATGCCAAGCAGGGGAGACGCACGGCGTCTCCCGGGTGATGCATGGCATCGCCCCTCTTACAGACTCAGGGCAGGCCAGCACTGCACAGTTCCGGCAGGGGCCGACTGGCGCGTGGATAGAGCTTGAGGATGTTGTACTGGGTGTCGCGCTGGGCAGCATCATGCCCGGTGGCATGTATGTCTTTGATCATCTGATTTAAAGTTACGTGAAAGTATGTTCCCGCTGCCGAGACGACGTTCTCCTCCAGCATGGTGCCTCCGTAATCATTGGCACCAAAGCTGAAGGATGTTTGACCGAGCCCTGTTCCCTGCGTTACCCAGGAGGTCTGGATATTGGTGATGTTGTCCAGGGTCAGGCGCGAGATTGCCACCATGCGCAGGTACTCCACAGGTGTGGAGAGCTTCTTGATACGCCTGCCAAGCGGAGTTCCACCTGGCTGGAAGCTCCAGGCGATAAAGGCGGTGAAGCCGCCGGTTCTCTCCTGCAGCTCCCTGACTTTCATGAGATGTTCGATTCTGTCGACATCCTCCTCCACAGAGCCGTACATCATTGTGGCCGTGGACTTGAGCCCCAGAGTGTGCGCGGCTTCCATTACCGCCAGCCAGCGCTCAGCCGGCATTTTAAGCGGGCTTATCTGCGCTTTCACGCGGGAAGTGAGAATCTCTGCTCCGCCGCCGGGAATAGACGAGAGCCCTGCTGCCATCAGCCGTTTCAGAGTCTGGTCCAGAGAGAGCTTGCTGACCCTGGTGATGTGATCGATCTCTGACGGGGAGAGCGCGTGCAGGGTAAGGGTAGGAAAGTCGTGGTGGATCCTGCCTAAGAGCTCCTCGTAATAGGCGATTCCCAGATCGGGATTGTGACCGCCTTGCAAAAGGAGCTGCGTGCCGCCGATAGATACGAGCTCTTCGATCTTGGCGCGGATGGTTTCGTAAGGGAGAACATAGCCTCGCGGCGACCCCGGCGCTGCGTAAAAGGCACAGAACTGGCAGTAGGCATCACAGATGTTTGTGTAATTGACATTGCGGTCGATGACAAATGTAATCGGCTCGTCATCGCTATGAAAGCGCCGGCGCACCGAATCAGCCGCCCAGGCGAGATCGAGGATAGGCGCCTGGCGCAGTAGATGGAGGGCGTCGTCGAATCCAAGCCTCTTGCCGGCTGACGCCTGTTGGAGTAGCTCGTTGCAATGCATGGCGGACAATTATCAGCTGCCAGCCTCCGTAAAGCAAGCTGCTTGCCTCTGTGTCGGCTGGCTATATTAACCTTTTGTTGTTGCCGGCTGAGGCAGACATCAAAGCGTCGAAAATTATTTAAGATATGAGCGGAGCGTAGCAAGAGCGGACGAGGCGAGGAACGAGCCGAGGGAGCGATTATGTTGAACTAAACGCTAATGGAGAGTAGCGGAGCAGCCCGGCCCAGGGCTGCGAAGTGGAGCGTAGCAAGAGCGGACGAGGCGGCGTAGCCGCCGAGGGAGCGATTACAGAAGGACAATGGTCGCCTACAAGGACTACTACAAGACGCTAGGTGTGCCGCGCGGAGCCTCCGAAAAGGAGATAAAGGCGGCCTACCGCAAGCTTGCCAAAGAGCATCACCCTGATGCTAATCCTGGCAATCCTGCTGCCGAGGAGAAATTCAAGGAGATCTCAGAGGCGTATGAAGTGCTGAAGGATTCAGGCAAGAGGCGCCGTTACGACATGCTCGGCTCTCGCTGGAAGGCCGGCGAGGCCTTTACTCCGCCGCCTGACTTTGGAGGATTCGAGTTTGATCTTGGCAACCTCGGCTCGATGGGCAGAGGCTCTCCTTTCTCTGACTTTTTCGAGATGCTCTTCGGGCAGACCTTCGGTGCCGGCACTACTGGTGGTGCCAATAAGGGCTCCCCAGGGCGGAGCCTCCGTGGTGCTGATCAAGAGTCCCCGATTGAGCTGTCGCTGGAGGAAGCGGTGCACGGAGCAGTCCGCACCCTGCAGATAAGCGCGCCGGGACAGAAACGCAGAACCCTGGAGGTAAAGATCCCGGCCGGTGTCAGGCCGGGCTTCCGGGTGAGGATAGCAGGGGAAGGGGGCGTGTCGCCTGTCGGTGGCAGCAGAGGCGATCTTTACCTGCGGGTCAACTTCAAGCAACACCCTTACTTTCGCCTGGATGGATCTAACCTGGTATCCGACCTCGACATCAGCCCTGCCGTTGCAGTTTTGGGTGGGGAGGCTGCCGTGGTTACGCTTGACGGGACCGTTACGATCAAGATACCGCCGGGCAGCCAGACAGGCAGGCTGTTGCGTTTGCGAGGCAGAGGACTGCCTGCTCTCAACAAGAAGGGGACCCCTGGAGATCATCTTGTCAAGCTCAAGATATGTGTGCCCACTGACATGAGCCCGGCCGAGCGGGATCTCTATGAAAAGCTCAGAGAGCTAGAGAAAGAGAGAGACGGGGCGCAAGCAGGGGTATAGAGTGATCTCAATAATCCTCACCCTGTCTTCTCTGCTCGCGCCGCTCCAGATTCACAGACTGCACGAACTCAGAGAGAGCCAGGTTGTCCTCACCGAGGCGTTTCATGGCTATTGCCAGGTTTCGGCGAATCTCCCAGTTGGCTGGTGCCTTCTTGCGGGCACGCAAGAGAATATCCTTGGACTCCTGTACATGGCCTGTGTACAGGAGCGCTCTGCCCAGGCGCAGCTTGCTTACCGGGTTGTCTGGACTGAGCGTCTCCTCCTGCCTGAGCTGGAAGATGGCTCGCTCCAGTGAGCCCCAGGTTTTGGCCATGCCCTTGATGTCGTCCGGCAGCCCTTTGAGGTTCTGCTCCGTGGATATGCCCAGGTAGTACTGGTTGAGACCGGCGTGTGTCTTGCCGGCTCGCGCTAGAGCTATGCCTCTCAATTTTTGCGCTTCTATATTGTTGCTGTCGGATTCCAGAGCGCTCTTGAGCTGGTCTGCGGCCTCGCTGTACTTGCCGTCGTCGAAGTAAAGGTCTGCCAGAGCCAGGCGAGGCTCGGTCCATGCCGGAGCCAGATCGCAGACAACCTTGTACTGCTCGATGGCCTCCTCCTGCTGATTGTTAAGAGCCAGCTTCTGCGCATAATTGATGCGCACCCAGCGGCTCTTCGGAGCCAGCGAGACCGATCGCTTGAGCAGGCGCAACCCGCTTTCATGGTTGCCGGTTTCGATCAAGACGTTGCCGCAGGAGATATTGACGATCACATCCAGCGGTTTCTCCCTGGATAGGCGATAGGCGCTGTTAACTGCCCGGTCCGGCTTTCCTTGCCCGAGAAGCTCTACAGGCTCGGTTGATGCTGCGCGTTTCAGCACTTCTGGCGAATGAATCACATCCAGGTTCTGTCCCAGGCTTCCCGTTGCTCCAGAGCCAGAGAGCACCTCCTCCGGCGTCACAATCGAGAAGCCGAAAAGGATCATGGCTGCCACAGCAAAGATTAGCTGGGGTGAGATCAGCGCTCTGGTGATTGAGCTGCCGTTAGACTTTTCCTTCGCCACCGCTTTACCTCCGCCCACTCTATACCCGCCCGTCGGTCTCCTTGAGCAGGTTAAGCCAGGCAAGGGCGAAAGACTCGACGGCATTCCTGGGCTTGACGAAGCTATCGAGATGAGCCTTTGTGGCTGTTGCCAGCTGCCAGAGATCTCTCAGATAGCGTGAAACAGCCGGGTCGCTCGCCGCGCGGCCTCTCAGTCGGGCTAGTTCAGATGCTACCAGGTTTTCAGTCATCTCGCTTGTGCTGCCTGCACTGCTATCCTTTGCCAGATCGACAATCTGCCCGGCCCAGGCAAGCGCCTGTTGGGTGCTCAAGCTGCCGGCAGTTGCTGCCAGGCCCGGCAGGGGACAGGAATCGGCAGCGCCGGACGCAGGCGCCAGCGCCTGTCGGCGTGGCACCGGCAGCAGCTGGCAGCGGCTTCTTATTGTAGGCAGCACCAGGTCCGGCTCCAGTGCAAAGAGGATGAAGGCAGCAGCAGGAGGCATCTTTTCGATGGTCTTCAAAAGAGCGTTGGCAGAAGGTCGATGGAACACTGTCTCACCGGCATCGGGCACGACAATAATCCGGAAGCAGCCGGCGGTGCGCGTAAGCTCCTTGGCAACGGCGCGGGCCCTGTCTACCGGGATGGTCCCTTTAACTGTCTCTATGCCAGTCAGCTGGATCCAGGCCTGGGGATGAGAGTCGCTTGCTATCCAGCGGCAACTCTGACAGCGCAGACAGGCAGGTGCTCCATCTTGAGCTCCCGGCATCTCCTTGCAGTT
>CAYPBX010000017.1:450-13743 GCA_964409075.1 uncultured Candidatus Obscuribacterales bacterium | reverse complement strand
GTGACATAGAAGCCGAGAAACTCATGCTCCATGGCCTGCAGCTCGGACTCGCTGAATTCGCTCCCATCGCCCCGCATCTGATAAAGGACCGAAAGAGCAGCTCCCCCCTGCTGGCTGAACAGGCTCATCTGGCCGGAGGTGCGCTCCTGCTGCCGGCGGCTGGCTGATTCCACCATTGACTCCAGATTATCAAGCGCCTGCTTGCGCGATACATCCAGGCTCAGACAAGCACCGCATTTGATCAGCGCTTCCAGAACCCGCTTGCCCACCAGACGGAGATCGATCCGGTCGAGAACATCCGGCAGCGAGCTGAATCTGCCACCATCATTACGCCTGGCAACAATCTCGGCGACAGCGGCATCGCCTACGTTGCGAACGGCAGACAATCCGAAGCGAATCGCCCCGCCATCAGCCGTAAAGTCATGCCCGGATATGTTCACGTCAGGCGGCAGGATGTCAATCCCCATGGTCTGGCACTCTGCAATGTAATCTTTGAGCTTCTCTTGATCGTGGCTGACACTGGAAAGCAATGCTGTCATGTATTCGACCGGATAGTGGGTCTTAAGGTAAGCCGTCTGATAGGTGACGAAGGCATAGGCCTGACTATGCGAACGGTTGAAGCAGTACTCGGCGAACTGCAGCATCATCTCGAAGAGCCTCTCGGCCAGCTCGCCGGCGACACCGCCCCTGGTGCAGCCCTCGATGAATGTGTGACGCTGTTTTGCCATCTCTTCGGGCTTCTTCTTGCCCATGGCGCGCCGCAAAAGATCTGCCTGTCCCAGGCTGTAGCCGGCCAGCTGCTGGGCGATCTGCATCACCTGCTCCTGATAGACTATCTGCCCGTAGGTGTCCTTGAGAATCGGCTCCAGGTCCGGTGTCAGGTACGATGTCTGCGCGCGCCCGTGCTTGCAGGCGATGAACCTGTCGATCATGCCGCTGTCGAGCGGTCCCGGCCTGTAGAGGGCAATCAGGGCTGACAGATCCTCCATGGACGAGGGCTTCATATCTCGGGCCACCTGGCGCATGCCGGCAGATGTCTCCAGCTGAAAGATCCCGGAGAGATCTCCGTTGCTTATTGTCTGGAAAACCCGATCGTCATCCAGGGGGACATTGTCGGGATCAATTTCCACGCCGCGCGTCTGGCGGATGATCTGCACGGACTTATCGATCATGGTGAGATTGCGCAGGCCCAGGAAGTCCATCTTCACCAGTCCCAGATAAGCCAGATCGTCCATATTGAGCTGGGTGATGACGGTGCCGTCGTTATTGCGTTGCAGAGGCACAATTTCATTCAGCGGCACATCACCGATGACAACCCCGGCTGCATGCATGCCGAAGGTCTTGTTGACGCCTTCTAGACGGCGGGCAAGGTCGATTACCTGTCTGGTCTCATGATTGTCCTGATATTCCTTTTTAAAGTCGGGGTGGTGCTCCAGCATCTCGCTGAGGGCCGTCGGCTTGCCGCGCACCACAGGCACCATTTTTGCCAGCCTCGTGGAATCGGCGAAGGGATAGTCGAGCACGCGAGCGATGTCTTTCAGCACGGCTTTACTGGCCATTCTGTTGAAGGTGATAATCTGTGCAACCCTGTCCTCGCCATACTTCTGGCCGATGTACTTGATGAGCTCGCCGCGTCTTTCTATGCAGAAGTCGATATCGATATCAGGCATTGAGCGCCTCTCCGGATTGAGAAAGCGCTCAAAGAGGAGGTTATAACGGATCGGATCTATATTGGTTATCCTCAAGCAGTAGGCGACCAGGCTGCCTGCAGCCGATCCGCGACCGGGTCCGACCGGGATGCCGTGGTCGCGAGCGTATTGGATAAAATCGGCTACTATGAGGAAGTACGAGGCATAGTTCATATCCTCGATGGTTTTCAGTTCGTATCTTATTCTCTCCTTGATATCAGGAGTTATCTCCTTATAGCGCACCTCCAGTCCTTTCCAGGCCAGGTCGTTGAGATAGCTGTCGGGAGTGTGCCCTGAGGGAACGGGAAAGACAGGCAGTCTGGTCTCGCCGGCCAGGCGGACAGGCTCAACCGTGTCCGCGATCTCGAGCGTGGAGCGAATCGACTCCTCTATGTACTCGCTGTCCAGATGATCGCGGAAGAGGTAGGACATCTCGTCGCCGTTCTTCAGATACTCCCAGCCGCTGAACTTCATGCGATTGGTATCGGCGACGCGCTTTCCCATCTGGACACACAAGAGCGCATCATGGCTGATGGCATCGCCATGTCTTGTAAAGTGGCTGTCATTGGTTGCAACCAGCTTGATGCCGAGCTCTCGAGATATTTTTACCAGCTGCCGATTAACTTTGCGATCCTCGGCATAGCCGTGATCTTGAATCTCCAGATAGTAATTGCTGCCAAAGACCGCTTTGTACCAGCCAGCTGCTTTCCTGGCCCCGTCATAATCATTCTTCAAGAGCAGCTGGCATAGCTCTGCCCCGAGACAGCCAGAGAGAACTATCAGTCCCTGCGAATGCTCAGAAAGCAGCTCTTTGTTCATGCGTGGCTTGTAGTAGAATCCCCGGAGATGGGAGATGGAGCTCAGCTTGATCAGATTCTCATAACCGCTCCGGTTTTGAGCCAGGACAGTTAGATGATAGAGCGGCTGTTTTGTCTGCCGGTCCTCGATATCGCCATCGATAATGTAGCCTTCCAGTCCGATGATTGGTCTGACTCCGCCGGCTTCATAGCAAGCCTTGGTAAGCTCAACTGCACCGTACATGACACCATGATCGGTGATTGCCACGGCCGGCATGTTCTCGCGTTTGGCTGTGCCGACCAGCTCTTTGATACGCGTGGCTCCGTCGAGCAGGCTGTACTCAGTATGTACGTGCAGTGGTACGTAGGGTCGCGGGCTCATGAGTTGCGGCATCCTCAATGCGCCGGGTGACTCAAAGCTACCGGCGACAGATTTAGGATTGTCGCTGGTGATGGACAGGCAGCTGCGCAAGTGAATTCATTTTATCCTTTTGCGCTACTGTATCTATATACGAAATCTCATGCGCTGAAGTTCAACAAGCTGGCAGGGTGTCTGGGCTGGTCATATTGCTGGCTCGCTGCCGCCGGTGCTCAGTCCTGTCTGGATTCAAACCGCTCCGGCTGCCTGCCTGTGAGTTGGGAGACTATGAGTGCGCAGTCTATGTCTGGTTGAAGCAACGCGGTGCGATCCCGTCTTGCCCGGCTGGAGTCCGTGGCGCGCCAGCAGTACGGCTGTAACGTCTTGGCACTCCTGGTAAGCGATCGCCTGCCGGAACCACATCCTCAGGCACTCTCTTTCTTGACGTGTCAGTCTCGACTCTCTCATCTTGCCTCCGGCTAGAGACCTTATTAGACATGGCTTCCCGGCAGAACGGCGCCAGGTGCCCCCATGGACATACACGCTCCTGTCATTTTATATGTTGACAACATTAAACAAAAGCACCAGAGCCACTTATGTAAATTAGGTATGACTTAACTCACTGGTAACTGTCGGAAGCCCTTTCTGCCTTGTAGATAACATATGTCTTGACTATGAGTCATGGGTTGCTCTTGAATGCGGGCATTGATGTGATAGCCGATAGAGCTCCGCAAATAGGTAAGCTTCCGCGAGCCGGTATTAAAGCACGCCATTCCCTGTATGAGCAACAGCTGGGATTACTGAGCGGCTGCTGCTAGAGCAGCTACAAACATGCCATGCTCCGCCGTCTTCAATCCGTGCTCGAGTGCGCGGCTGGTCGGCCCGTGATCTAAATCCAGCAGGCCTTTCTCGTGAATCCAGAGCCCGGGGAAAATCCTTGATCGAAATACACCCTTGCTGTCTGGTCTCAATTGAGTGCCGCTGCGCAAATCAAACCAATACATACATTTGGGATTGAGGCAGACGACAATGTACTCCACTGCGCCTGCCAACGCATAACGCTCTTTCTTTAAATGCAGATCTATCGCCCGACTCGAATAAGCTACTTCTGCTACCAGCTCAGGCGCACCGGCGATGTAACCATATTCCGTTATGTGTGACTGCCCGCCGTGCGTATCCGTAATTCTGAGCATGAGATCAGGCTGCATCTCGTCCTCATCGCCCAGAATAAGGGTGGCATCACCGGCTACCTCCGTCCCGAAAGTAGATGCGGAGTAAGTCTCGAGCAGGTAGGTCAGGCGAGAATGGCAGGTACCATGGCCGTAACTCACAGGCGATGGTTCAAAGACAATTCCTGCGATCAATTCGGCACGGTAATCCTCCGGCATCTGATCGTAGATGCGGTGGAACTCCTCGCGCATCATGCAATCGCCGTTGTATAGCCTTACTGGATGCGGCTCTTCCAGTGATCGAGCACCAGTTGCCATTCTCTATCCTCCAGCGTGCTTGGCATGATTATAACATACATTTGTATGTTGGGCGATCGTCTTCACAACTGAAGAACGATCCAACACCGACCACGTGCTGTGCCTGCCTCGGGCTGGTCGATGATGATAGGGAGCTCAATATAGATAGGGGATCATTTTCCAGCGCCCGGCCTTGTATTTCTCAAACTCTTCCTGGAACTGGGCGGCCAGAAACTCATCCTCAGTGTCGATTCTCCATTTGAAGAGCACAAAGGCTCCTGGAAGTGCAAAAAGCGGTAGCCAGGTAGAAAAGACAAGCGGCACTCCAGCTGCTGCCACGAGCAACCCCAGATAGCTTGGATGCCTGATAAGCGCATAGGGACCCGTTTTGACCAGCTCGTGCTCTGCCTGGATAGTGACGAAGGCACTGTGAAAGCATCCCAGATGATAGATTGCCCAGAGCCTGAGTGCCAGCCCCAAAGCGACAAGGACAACTCCTGTTGTAGGCCAGATACTTCCCTTCAAGGTAGCAAGCCCGATCTTTGCCAAGAGGGCAGCAAGCGCTAAATAGAGTACAAGAAATACTACCGCGGACCAGACGAAGAGCCTCTGCGGCTTGCTCTCGGTGATGCCGGCTGAAAACTTGAAGCCCCAGAGCCCGCTCATGCTACCTGCAGCGACAGCCATGACATAGAACACCGTCTCCTGCCAGCAGCTGGTCAGGTTGCTGATGCTGCCTCGCACGACAGCCACCGGCACAACTACCAGAGCCGCCGCCAGAGCGCCTTGAGCCAGAGCGCTCCAATATCTGTTTCCTTCAGGAGCAGCGGCAGCTGGCATGAATTAATGAGTTCCAGAGCCTAAAAGCTTGAGGCTGTAGCGTACCAGCTCCTCGACATCCTCACCCACCTGAGCGTCGTGCGCCTGTTTGATTGCCGTGTTAATCTCGCCTTGTGTGTAGCCCAGCGAATCCAGTATTTCGCGCACCGCATCCATGGAGGCATCGCTTACAGCAGAAGACCCTCCCGGGGCAACCCCGCTCCTGTCCACCCACTCCTCCATCTTGCCCTTCAGCTCTAAGACAAGCCGCTGGGCGACCTTCGAGCCGATGCCGGGAACCTGGCTCAGTAGCTTGACGTTGTCGCTGAGAACCGCATCGGCTATCTCGGCAGGGGAGAAGGTACCGACAAGTGTCAGGGCGGTGCGGGGACCGATTCCACTGACTGACTGGACCAGGTTGAACATGTCTCGCTCCTGCCTGGTTGCGAATCCGTAAAGAGTCCAGTCGTTTTCCCGAATGGCAAGCGCTGTATGTACGATTACTTGATCACCTGCCTGGCCAGTCTTCACAAGCGTGGTGTGCGATACGGACAGCTGATATCCCACACCGCCCACATCGAGCACGAGCCGGTCTGCAGGCCCGCCGGTGACCTCTTTGGACTCGACTGTTCCTTTGAGATAGGCGAACATTCTCCTTAAATTCTATCGGGGCGAGAGGATTTGAACCTCCGGCCTTCCGCACCCGAAACGGACGCGCTACCAAGCTGCGCTACGCCCCGCCAGCTTATATTAGCACGGTGCCTGCCAGTCTCCCAGCTAGCCGGGAGAGCCGTCAACATCACGGCTGGACGGTTCTCCCATTTCTTGACCTGCGGGGGCAGAAAGTGTGACCGGTCCGTGGCGTCCACTTTCGGCGTTCTTGCTGTGAGAACGCTATCTTGACGAGGCTAAAGCCAGGTTGCCGCCCTGGCTTGCCGCCTGCCTCATCGCTGACCAGGCATAGGAGATGAGCGTGCTGCCCTGGTTGTCCATCTGGTCGGAAAGCTCGCACAGGCCTATGGCGACAGTGAGCGCGACCGACTCCTTCTCGATGGGGAAGGGGGCTGCAGCCACTGTGGCGCGGATGCGCTCCGCTACCCGGGAGGCCCCATCTTCGGGTGTGTGCGGCAGCAAGACAGCAAATTCGTTCTCGTTGAGCCTGGCTAAGAGATCGGAGTCCCGATTGATTTTGCCAAGCATCGCCGCCAGATCCGCCAGAAGCAGGTCGACGGCCCCCTGTCCCCATTTGGCGAGGAGATCGTTGTACTGGTCCACCTCTAGAAGAAGCAGGCTCAGCGGCACCTTGTATCTGCGCGACTGCTTGATCTCCGCCTTTAAAAACTCCTCGAGAAATCTCTTGCTGGCAAGTGCTGTAAGCGGGTCGGCGAGCGCAAGCTCTTGTATCTCCCCGTCTTTAGTTGCCAGCTCTTCTTTAAGGGACTTCAGGCGCAGCGCCGTCTGCACCCGAGAAAGCAGCTCCAGCTTATCAAGCGGCTTTTTTATGCAGTCGTGATCTGCCAGGGCTTTATCCTGGGCAGGCGTGTCTTTATCAACAGGGTCGATCATGAAGACAACCGGGATGTGCATGGTTCTCTCCTGAGCGCGCAATCTCTTAAGAACATCCAGGCCGTTCATAAGAGGCAGCTGCATCTTCAAGAGGATGACATCAGCTGTGTGCACACGGCAGGCAGCAATCGCCTTGAAGCCGTCTGCCGCCGTGAATACCGAATAGCCCTCGTGCTTCAGAGCCTCAGAGGTCAAGAGCAGATCGCCCTTATCGTCATCGACAATCAGGATGTTGCCTTTGCTGCCCACTGACTCTCCGGGTTGCCGCGGCCCCGACCGTTTAAGGCTCCAAGAAGGTCGATACGCGCCTCTGGATAATAAAGACAGATGATAGCCTGTCGGTCAGTTTTGAACAACTACAAAGCCGGTGTTGTGGTGATGAGGGGAATCAGGGGCTCGCTTACGCTTGCCTGCTCCAGGCGCTTTAAGTTCTCATCTACCACTTCAATCAACCCGGCTGTATTCAGCCTGCGGTGCTGAGGCTGAAACGGCTCCAGCTTCTCCCTCCCCCTCATGAGGAGGCTGCGCGCGCCCCTAGTATTGCCGCGTAGAAGATGATGGAAACCGACTGCAATTTGAATTAACCCCTGCGTGAAGAGGCGCTCCTGCCCTTCCTGTTCCCTCCACAGCTCCTCTAGAGTTTCGTGGCAGCGGAAGAACTCCTGCCGGTTGAATTCAAGTACACCTTTGATCAGTGCCGGCGGTAGCGGCTCTTCGGGTTGACTTCTCATTGGTGCATTTTGCCTCAACTGAGCTGAGCGATGGCTATGACGTCCTCGTCTTGAGGAACGGACTCGATCTCTACCCGGGATAGTGTAAGCACCTGCGACATATCCATCACACACGAGAGGTCGATAATCTTGGGACCGGCAAGCAGTAGCATATTTGGGATTATGCGTCCGGCATCGCCATAGGTTGCATTCTCTTCAGCAAGCGCAGACAGGCATCTCTCGCTATCCCGGGCTGCTGTTACCTTCGCGGCTGCATTTTGAAACTGAAGCCGGACTACGCCTTTTCTGTCGATGACGCGCAATGCCGTGCGTCCGGCTTGGAGCATACGTCCCAGTCCACGCCCGATCACCGGGGCCGAGTACACGTGGAAATGCTCATTTTCAGCTATGATCTTGACCTTGTCAGGCTCGACACGCATAGATCCTGCCGCCAGCTCGAGACGTTTCTGCGCCGAGAGGAGCTGTCTTGTTTCTCTTGCCTCAGTAAGAGTTGCAGCACCGGATGCGGTAGCGCGCACTGTATTTGAGCGGGCGTCAACTTCAACATGTACTGATATTGTGGCAGGATCGGCTCCTATGTTCTCAACGGCTTGATGTGCTTCCTGGCGGATTTTGAGCAGCTCTTCGTTGGATGGGTTGACAATGTTGCGTTCGACCGTCTCGCGAACAAGAGCCAGCGCTACTCCAATGGCTGATATGACATCGGCATTCTCTGCCAGTCGATGTGGCAGCCCCATCTGCGTGGCAACGAAGGGAACGAGAGCAGCTGCGCCACCACCACCGCCTACGAGCGTGACAAGCTCGCTGTCCAGCTTATAGTCTTTGACAATCCGTGATACAGTCTCGATAATCTTTCTGGCAGCAAGCTTCAGGATCAGGCGGGCGGACTCCTCTTCTGTCTGTTTCAATGCTTTAGCCAGCGGCTTGAATCCCTGCCGAACGCTGGCAAGATTTCCGAAAGCGCAATCACCCTCGGGCACCAGACCGATAAGATTGGCCGCGCAGGTTGTGGTGAGGCATCTGTCAGCCTCGCATCCATTCTCCGTCAGGGCTATGTAGTCGCCGGGATCGCCTTGCCGCGGGCTTACCTGTATGAGTCCCGGCTTCTCGAGCGGCTCGGTGAAGCTGGCATACCCCAGTCCGGCGATGTGTGCGCTGCGGGGACCGACATCGATGAGTCGCCCCTGGCTGAGTCTCGGCATCGAACCCCCTGCCACGCCTGCCGTTCTGACATCCAGGGTTCGCATGTAAATTTTGTGTCCTCCGACTTCCGCGGCTCTCGCCTGAGCCCTGCCGTTGCGAATGGCTGCGATATCGGTTGAGGTGCCGCCCACCTCCAGAAAGATACCGTCGGAAATGTTCAGGTACATCATGGCTGCAGCGACACCAGCAGCCGGGCCAGAGAGCATTGTCAGGATGGGGCGCCTGCGCATGGACTCTATATCCATCACTCCGCCATCCGAGCGCATGATCATTATGGGAGCCGTGATGCCGCACTCCCTGACGGCCTTCTCCGTCATGTCGGCGCTCTCAATCATCCTGGGCAGCATGGAGGCGTTTATCGCTGCTGTGCGCGTGCGTACCGTAAGACCGTAGAGCTGGCTCACCTGGTGTCCAGCAGTGGCTGGAACTCCGGCTTGCCGAGCCATCTCCAGTACGCGCATCTCATTTTCAGGAGCATCTACCGAGAAAGCCTCACTTGCCGCAATGGACTCAGCGCCTTCAGCTATGAGCTCCTCTAAGGCCTTTCTTAAGTCGTCATCAGCCAGTGCTCGGGTTGTATCAAGAAACCTGTGTATGCTCACAAGATCGCGTCCGGGAGCAAGCCGGATCTTGCCGATTCTTGTAGCCAGGCAGGCAACGGGTGCATTGAGCCCGCCTGCCATTCCAATGATGCCTACCTTGGCTACGTCCCCTTCCAGGAGCGCGTTTGTAGCCTGTGTCGTGCTGTGAGCGATGAAGGAGATGCTCTCCGGGGAGATGGCATTTGAGGCAAGCAGCTGCTGGAGAGCATCGACGATTCCCCGGGCGACCCCTTGCGGAGCCCGATGGGTCGTGGGAACCCGAGATTTGCCAACCAAATCGAGGCTGTCTGCGTCTATGGCTACAGCATGCGTGAAAGTTCCGCCGACATCTATTCCGATCCGTATGTTGCCGGTCATTGCAGTGAGCCTACTGTGCCAGATATCCCTTTGCTACTGCAAGGCAGAGTCCTGCCAGCACCCCAACCCAGACATAGGGAATCGTTGCCCTCAAGAGCCTCTGCGTATCCGTACCCAGATACGTAGCAATCCAGATGTTGTGCGTATTGGTGGGATCGCACACGCCCTGAATCTGCCCTACCGACATAAGCATACCCATAATTGCCTGGGACGTCAGACGTGTGGTGCCTTCGATCAGCTTCACCAGCCCGCTGCCCATGCCCCAGAGACTGAGCGGGCCCCGGTAGAGCGAGAGCGGTGCCAGGATGGTGAAGACAATCACATAAGGCACAGGCTTGGTGGGCACCACGGCAGCTAATAGTGGCGCCATCGCTTGCGATACGGCAGGATGCATGACGGCAGCAAGGAGCATGCCAATGCCGATCATGAGGATCACAGCCGGCATAACCGTGTTTACACCCTCCAGTATGGAGCGTGTGAGAATGGCAACTGAATCGTGCTTCCAGGTGACGAAAACACCGAATGCAATACCGGCTACAAATGCCGGAATTATCTCCCAGCCCAGGCCCAGCACAAGGACCAGCGGCACAAAGGGAGTGGCGAGCGCAACGGCAGGCAGGCTCTTGTCGCCACGCCAGTGCCTGATGACCGCATAAAGGATCACCGCGGGCAATGCTGCTCCTCCGGCCAGCAACCAAAGCTTATTTATGCTGTCGACCGGCTCACCAACGCCAGGACCGGGGAATCGACCCAGCAGACCCAGGCCGCAGGCCATCACGGCGAGGGCAACCACGAGATAGCCGAGGTTTCTCAGCCTTCTCAGCTCAACCGCCAGGAAGGCAAGTACCAGAGTGCCCATAATGCAAGCAAACGGAAGGACAAAAGCGATGATCTCCTGCCTGTCGATGTTGAGCACATCGATATAGAGCTGCCAGTTGGACAGATTGAACATGCCGCCCAGACTGATGCCGAACAAATACAGAGCTCCGGCCGTTACGTTGCCGATGCCGATCGAGAGCATGACCGGCAGAACTACGGTACCGACCATGATTACCGCTCCCAGCCCTCCCAGAGTGGAGAACAGGAGCGCGACGACGGTGGTGAGCACTGCTCCCAGCACAAATGGATTGTCCCCGGCGAACTCGGCAACCCACCGTATTAGCGCCTTTGCTATTCCCTGACGGTTTACAAGTTCCGCCAGCATGGCGCCGAACATCGTCGTCGTGTACGCGTTGTGAAGCTTCAGTGATCCCGCACCGATCACCTGGTCGAGAATCTCGCCGGCCGGAATGCCGCCGACAAGGGCGATCGACACTGCCATCATTGGCAGTGCCAGCAGTGCGGAAATCCGGCGCGCATACATCAGGCAGGCCATGAGAAGGAATATGACCAGGCATCCGACAGCGGTCAGCATCTCAAGTGGCCCTTGCGGTGGTTTCTGCTCTCCTGGTCTCTGGTGCGACCGCTATAGCCGGAGGTTAACCAGGACAATCGGATATCTGCTTGTAAGCAGCAATCAAATTCCCCTGTTGTCAACCCGTTTTTCAAGAGCCACCCCTTACCCAAGAACTATTTTCTAAGCGGTATGTATAGATTACTTCAGCAGCGCCCGGCAAGCATCTGCATTTGCCCTTGCCAAGCGCGGTTGATGCTTTCACCTCTCAGAATAACGGCTGCCAGGCAGAGGCAGATCTTGCCTGGAGGCAGGCTAATTAGCAATCGCTAGGGAACCGGTGCCTCTCGGCAAGTAAAATCCACCTGTGTGTCGACTTCGTTTCAGATGTACTTCAAAAATGAGCATAACAATGGCTGATGTAAAGATGGATGTGATCTGGCGGCCTACCGGTGAATACAAGAGTTGTCGCGCCTCTCAATTTATGAGCCAGCACGGCATTAATGAATGGCAGGAGCTCATCAGGCGCTCTGCGGAGAACATCGAATGGTTCTGGAGCAGCGCCATGGACTTCATGGGTGTCAGATGGGGCCAGCCCTATCACACGGTGCTTGATCAGTCAGGTGGCTTTCCCTGGGCGAAGTGGTTTGTCGGCGGCAGGCTCAACATCGCCGACAACTGCCTGGACTGGCAGCTGGAGGCGGGGCGCTGCCTCGGGGCCCGGACAAGCGTAGGCAAAGATCACCCGGCGATTATCTGGGAAGGAGATGACGGCCGGGTACGCAGACTGACATACGGGGAGCTCAACGACCTCTCCTGCCGGGTGGCCTCAGCTCTCACTAAGCTTGGTGTCGGCAGCGGAGATGCGGTCGGAATCTACATGCCCATGGTACCGGAAGTGGTAGCGGTGCTCTTCGGCTGCCTGAAGGCAGGCGCTGTGGCGGTTCCTATCTTCAGCGGCTTCGGGGATCAGCCGCTGGCGACCAGGCTTGCTGATGCGCAGGCCAGGGTTCTCTTTACGGCGGATGCCGGCAGGCGGCGCGGCAAGGAAAAGGCAATAAAACCGGATGCCGACAGGGCCGCGGAATCTCTGCCCGGTCTCAAGCACGTGGTGGTTCTCAAGCATACCGGTGCGCCTGTGGAGTGGAAGGAAGGCAGGGATCTCTGGTGGGACGATATCATCGGCTCATGCGGCGCGCATATGGCAGTCACCCCGGTTTTCGATGCCGAGCATCCTTGCATGTACCTCTATACGTCAGGAACAACTGGCAAGCCCAAAGGTACTGTACACACACACGCTGGTGCGCTTGCAAAAATGGCTCAAGAGCTGGGCTTTGCCTTCGATGTGAGATCCAAGGACACTTTCTTCTGGGTTACCGACATCGGCTGGATGATGGGGCCCTGGGAGATGATCGGGGTCACCTTCTGGGGTGGCACGATGGTAATCTTCGAAGGCGCGCCCAACTATCCGCAACCAGACCGGATCTGGGAGATGGTCGAGCGCTATCGTGTCACGCACCTGGGCATCAGCCCCACTGCGATCCGCGTGCTGAAGCCGGCAGGCGATCTATGGGTGGAGAAGCACGATCTTTCCAGCCTCCGCTTTCTCGGCTCAACGGGCGAGCCCTGGGATCACGAGAGCTACATGTGGTTTTTCGAGAAAGTGGGCGGCAGACGCTGTCCGGTGATCAACATCTCCGGCGGCACTGAGCTTGTCGGCTGCATGGTGCAGCCGCTGCCGGTGATGCCTCTCAAACCCTGTACTCTTGGCGGTCCCGGACTGGGAATGGATGTGGATGTCTTTGACGAGGAGGGGCGAAGCATTCGCGGGCAGATAGGCCATCTGGTGTGCAAGAAGCCTGCCCCCTCGATGACCAAGGGGTTTCTGAAAGATCCGGATCGGTATATGGAGACTTACTTTTCCAGATTTCCAGGAGTCTGGTATCACGGTGACTGGGCGAAGGTGGATGAGGACGGATTCTGGTTTCTGTACGGGCGGTCGGATGACACGATAAAGGTAGCGGGCAAGCGGGTCGGTCCAGGCGAGGTGGAAGCTGTTCTCATAGAGGACCCTTCGGTGGCTGAGGCAGCCGCTATTGGGGCTCCACATGACATCAAAGGCGAATCCCTTGTCTGCTTCGTTGTTCTGACGCCCGGCTTAAGCAGCAACGACGATCTGGCGGGAAGGTTGCTCGACCAGGTTGCGCAACGGCTGGGCGGGCCTCTGCGTCCAGAGGCTGTTTACTTTGTCGACAGTCTTCCCAAGACGAGATCCGGAAAAATTGTGCGCGGCTCAATCCGCAGGCGATACTT
>CAYPBX010000017.1:0-440 GCA_964409075.1 uncultured Candidatus Obscuribacterales bacterium | reverse complement strand
GATACTTAAACGAGGATGCCGGCGACCTCTCCTCGGTTGAGAACCCCGAGGCTTTGGAGGCAATTCCCAGAAGGTCGAGCGATTCCTGAAGCCTACGCCCAGGGAGCGAGGCGAAGGATTGCGGCCCAGCAATCCGGAGCCGAGCGTGAAAGGAGCGGAGGTGGTGGCGAAGCCACCACCGGAGCGATTACAAATGGATCACGCTCAAAAGAGCGCCTCGACAAATAGCTCCGGCTCGAAGTCCCTGAGATCATCTATCTTTTCGCCCAGCCCGATGAGCTTGACCGGGATCTTCAGCTCTCTGGCTATGCTGAACACGATGCCACCTTTGGCGGTGCCATCAAGCTTGGTGAGAATTACACCGGTCAGCGGGCAGACCTCTGTAAAGACTCTGGCCTGCTGCAGTCCGTTCTGTCCTGTTGAAGCATCCAGTACAAGCA
>CAYPBX010000016.1:0-13886 GCA_964409075.1 uncultured Candidatus Obscuribacterales bacterium | reverse complement strand
GAATCAGAGAGAAAGTTAGCGCACGCAAGACTGCAGGCGCAACCAGGACAGGCGGGGACAAACCACAGGCTACCACCACACATAGCGCGATCCCCAGCCAGCCCTGAGGAAATCGCCCCTAAATGACCAGAGGCCGGGGCAATGGCAGGCGCTTTCCAAGACAGACCGCCTTCCGGCAGTTGCAGGAGACGCTTTCCTGGGTCGACCTGGTGCTGGAGGTACGCGATGCACGCCTACCGGTCTCTTCCGGGCATCCCCGGGCGGAAAGCATCTTTGGCGACAGTCCTCGGCTGGTTATCCTCGCCAAGGCAGATCTGGCCGATCCCGAGGCGACGCATCTTTGGATCAGCCGGATCGCCAAACAGACAGGCACAACCGCCCACGATTGTCTTGCCCTCGATTTGAAAAGGCCAGCAGGCAGGGGCGAGATTGTGGAACGTGCGCTTGCCCTGACTGCGACAGCTCGTCACAAGCGCATAAGAAAAGGTTTCAGACCCAGACCGCTGAGAGCTCTGGTGGCTGGCATGCCCAACGTTGGCAAGTCGAGCCTGATTAACTGGGTGACAGGCAGAAAAGTGGTAAAGGTAGCCGACCGCCCAGGGATTACCCGGGGTTTGCAATGGATTCGCTTGCATCCGGACTTGGAGCTTGCCGACACCGCTGGCGTCTTACCGGCTGCCAACCTGGCAAAGAGGACCTGGGAGACTCTGGCTATCCTTAACCTTGTCTCCCGCTCAACCGAGGACGATACTCAGATAGCAGAGGTAGCCCTGGCGATGATCCACGCTTTCTATCCGGGGCAGCTAGAGAAGTACTACGCCCAGGCAGCGAAGCTGAGGGCGGGTCGCCACGAGCCCGAAGCGCAGGCTCTGAAAGCAGAGGAGCCGGCTTTGGCAGATATTGCCTTGCGCTTCTGCCTCCTGCTCCCCGGTGGGCGACCGGATACTACCCGGGCAGCAAAGCTTCTTCTCAAGGATTTAAGATCTGGCAAAATCGGGCGGATTACTCTGGACCGGCTCGCTGATGCCGGGTCGGGCAGCCAAGAGGGCCCGGGCTTACGAGCCCGAAACCTATGAAAGGCAGCGAAAGGCAGGTGGCGGAGGGTTGAGCCTCATGGTGGGCAAGGTTTCAAGCCGAATAAAAAAGGCAGACAAGCTGGCCGAGCTTCTTGGCTTCGATCGCTGCTTAAGGATACCGGGGTTGGTTCTTGTGGGTGTCGATGAGGCAGGGCGTGGCTGCCTGGCAGGTCCTGTCATGGCAGCAGCGGTGGCCCTGCCGGAGATCGCCACTGGTTCCGAACTGGCGAGGTCGCTGGAAGGATTAAACGACAGCAAAGCGCTTACGGCCTCAGAGCGTGAGCGCCTCTACCAGGTAATCAGATCAAGCTGCCCGGTCTCCGTTGCTCAGGGCAGCGTCGAGGAGATCGACAGGATTAACATACTCCAGGCCAGCTTCCTGGCCATGAAAAGAGCGCTTGATGCTCTGGCTCTGCCCCAGCCACTCCTGGTGCTCGTGGACGGCAACGGGACGATTCCTGGTATTGCGACAGTCCAACTTGCCCTGCCGAAAGCAGACCAGCTCTCCGCTTGCGTGGCTGCAGCCTCCGTACTGGCCAAGGTCAAGCGGGACAGGCTCATGCGCAGGCTCGCCAGGCACCATCCTGGCTACGGCTGGGAGGAGAATAAAGGTTATGGTTCCCGCCAGCACAGGGACGCAATAAGACAGCTAGGACTCACGGCTTGGCATAGAAAATCTTTTAGACAGGATAATCCCTCATAAAAAACTCAACGAAGCTGAGCTGGTAGCGAGCTGCCAGTATTGATCGGACCTGAGGACCTGCCGTCATCCAGCGGCTGTGTTCTGGAGAGCTGGTCGATGATGTAGTCCACGCCCTCCACGGTTATGCGAAAGGCTGATTCCGTGCGCTCGATGTATCCTTTCTCCCTCAAATACCAGAGCGGCCAGTGAATCTCATCCATGGTGCAGTTGATGCAGTCCATGAGCATCCGTGCTGATGCTCCGCCCGTCTCCGGCTTCTTGCGCCTGGCCTCAAAAAGCACCTGGAGTATGGCCAGCCTGAGCTCAACCTCCGACCAGGAAAGCGACGCCTTGGGGATCTTCTTCGCTCCTGATTCGGCTAAAGCACCACCGGCGGCAGCCTGCGTGCTGCCTGTACTTGCTCCCAGCCCCAGTGTCATATCGTAGGCCTGCCTTTTCGTTGCATCCGATAATGTCTTCCAGGCCTCGCTAATCAGGCGGAACCGCTCCGTATCTCCTGAATCTGCATTATCTGGATGATACATGGCAGCCAGAAAGCGATAGGCGTATCTGATGATTGTCGGATGCGCATCGGGGTCAACCTGCAAGAGCTTATATAAGCTCTTCTGCGCTGGCTTTGCCTGCTTGAGCCCTGTCTGTCCAGAACCCGGCTGTCCTGCCGAACCCTGTCCGCGTCCCGGTGGTGGTGGTGGTTGCCATGACATATCTTACCGTCCCTTTAACAAGCTTCCGGCTATCACTAATCGTTGTATCTCCGATGTCCCCTCATAAATTTCAGTTATCTTCGCGTCCCGCATATAGCGCTCCACGGGATAGTCGGTCACATACCCGTACCCGCCGAAAATCTGGACGCATTTAACGGTAGTGCGCATGGCCACCTCTGAAGCATAGAGCTTTGCACAAGCAGCCTGTCTCGTGAAGCGCTCGTTACGATCCTGCTTAATACTTGCATTGTATGTCAAAAGCCGGGCTGTCTCAATCTCAGCGGCCATATCGACAAGCATATGCTGGATGGCCTGAAATTTGTTTATGGTCTGCCCAAACGCTTCCCGCTCTTTCGCATAGACTCTGGCGTGCTCCCAGGCTCCGGTAGCGATGCCGACAGCCTGAGAGGCGATGCCGATCCTGCCACCGTCGAGAGTGACCATAGCCACCTTGAAGCCATCCCCCACCGACCCGAGCATGTTGGCAACCGGAACCGGCGAATTATCAAAGTTAATCTGGCAGGTGGCCGAACCTCTGATACCAAGCTTGTCCTCGAGTTTGCCGAAGGTGAAGCCAGGCGTGCCCTTCTCGACAACAAGTGCCACCAGACCCTTATACTTCAAGGCAGGCTCGCTCTGCGCAATCACCAGGTAGTAGTCAGCCTCGATGCCATTTGTTATCCAATTCTTGGAACCGTTGAGTACGAAGCTGTCCCCCTCAGGTCTGGCTGTGCAGCGCGCTGCTGCCGAGTCTGATCCTGAGCCTGGCTCTGACAGGCAGAAGGCGCCTAGCTTTTCGCCTCTGGCCATCGGTGTCAGAAAGCGCTCCCTCTGCTCCTGGCTGCCGAAGCTGTAAACAGGAGCCGCACACAAGGACACATGGGCAGAGTACATCACTGCAGTGGTAGCGCAGACTCTGGCAATCTCATCGACAGCGATGCTGTAGCTGACATGATCCATTCCTGCTCCACCAAACTCCTCGGGAAAGATTAGTCCGGCCAGATCCGCTGAGGCGATGAGCTCCCAGTTTTCCCTGGGAAAGCGATGATTTCGGTCGATTTCAGCTGCCCGCGGTGCAAATTCGCCTCTGGCCAGCTCCCGGACCGCTGCCTGAATGAGCTCTTGCTCTTCCGTGAGGCGAAAGGTCGCTGGCTGATCGGTTAGATGAATTGGCAGGGTGTTGTGCATCGCGCAGGCTCAAAGTGAGATCTCTGCCTTAAAGCCGGCATCAATATTAACATTAGCCATTCATATTAGTCGCTCCGAGCACGCCGCAGGCGTGCTCTCCGCTCTTGCACGCTCGGCAACGGCAGCGCTGTAAAATTAGAAGTGTGCGGATGGTTGAAACGGTCTTGATAACGAGTGTATTAAGGCATTAGACGAGCGGGGTTGCCTCATGGCAGGAAAGAAGGTGGTTCTGATTGGAGATGCGCACTCACGCCTGGGCGGCTTGAAGGATGCGCTCAGCCAAGACGGGTTTGACGTCAGCCTGGCAGGAGAGGGCCCCAATTCCCTCAATCACCTCTTATCTGAGGGACCCGATCTAGTCGTTGCTAGCTGCCGTGGTGATGATCTCAGCGGCTGCTTCTTGTCGGCGCTTATCAAGGGCAACGGTGCAACAAGCACGTTGCCGGTTTTGATTGTCAGATCCGGGGATCTGGATGGTCCTTTCTGGCTGCGAGCAGCCTTTGCTGATCAAACCGTGGATGAGGCGGCTCTTGACGATTCCGACAAGATCGCCTCCCTTGTTAAGGCTCTAATCAAAAAGGGTAGGGACCAGGGCTGGAAGCCCTCGGTAGCTAAAGGCTCAGCTCCTCTGCTGTCTGTCTTTAGCAGCCGGGATGCAGCGAAACCTCTAGTAGCAGATCTTGCCATAGAGAGACTTATGGGTTGTATCGCCCGCGCGCTCGTAAGGAACATTCATCCGCGCAAGAAGGCAACAGACACCTATTTTGCTAAAGTCAGTCGCCTATTTGATTACCAGCTTGCCGGCCTGGTTGTCTCTCACCCGACCAATCCCTGGGGCGCCTTTCACGTGCTGCCTGACGTCGGCAAGAAGGCTTTCGCTGACCTGACAGCCAGGATTGCAACCGAGCTGGACATTCAAAAGGAGATGACGCTCGATGTGCTCGGTGACCTGGACAGCCAGGGCAAGGGGTTAGGAGACCAGGAGATTCTTGCCTTCCCGGGCAGCGATGGCAGCCTGGGCGCTCTTGTATTTTGCTCAAAGATCCGCGCCAGTTTTGGCGATGAAGAGAAAGCCGCCATAAAGCTTCTCCATCTTGCCATGGAGCCTGTGGTGAGGCTTCTCAGAGCCCAGCAGGATCTGGATCTCCTTCAGCAGCGCGAGCAGTTTCGAGCCTCAACCGACTCTTTAACAGGGCTCTACAATCTGGAATTCTTTGTCGGCTTCCTGCAGCAGCAGCTTCTCTTCTCCTATAGACAACGCTCACCCGTGGCCCTCTTGATTATCGATCTGGATCGCTTCAAAGCCTTAAATGATGAGTTCGGCTACGAAACCGGGGATCTTATCCTGGCAGGCATAGCCCAGCGCATCCTTACAAATGTTCGCGGCAGCGACCTGGTAGCCCGTTACGGTGGCGACGAGCTGGCAATTGTTTTGCCGAATACAGATCTGTCCGGAGCCAAGGTGCTGGCGGAAAAGATCCGGCGTGACATCGCCTCGGCAGATATTCTCGGGCGCAAGCGCAAGAGCGGGCCTAAAGTGACGGTGAGCATAGGCTGTGCGGCCTTCGACATGGAAGACTTAAATCCCGAGACCATCCTGCGTGATGCCAAACTGGCTCTCAAGCGAGCCCATAGCCGGGGTCATAACACCATCTCGGATTGATAACACCTCAGAGTCAATTCCACATAGCTTGCTTCAATCGCTTCCAGAAGCTGGCTGTCGCTTGCTCGGCCGATCAGATGTGCCGCTGCCAGCGCTGCTCCTGCGCCAACACCTTCCTTGACATGGCCAATTTCGTATGCCCTCAGCCCGCCATGCCTTGCGCAAGAGAGATCCAGCTTGATGGCAAGAGCTGGCGCCTGAACGATCTCAGCCAGCCGTTTGAAACTAGCGTCTGGATCCTCAGCTACCCAGCTTGTCGTAATTACTGCCGCGTTCTCCCTGGAGAACCGTATCCCAAGCGCCGACGCCGCTGAGATTGTAAGCGCCCAGATAGCCAGCATCTGGCTGCCGCCAGCAAGAATAACAATAGCCCTGCCGGAGGCAGCCAGCGCAACGCCTGAGATAAACGGCTGAACAGGATCTCCTACTGCCGCCAGCACAGCCAGCGGATTTGCCTTCAGGCTCTCCTTGTTGTGGCAGGCAAGCCCCCGGGCAATAAGCTCCTGCCTTGCGAACCGATCGGCAACCGGCAAGCTGGAGGATACGTATCTGCTGCAATCGTATCCCAGCGCAGCAAGCACGGCTGCTGCAGTTGTAGTACCGCCAGGCACACATTCAGCAAGCATGATGTAGTCGGCTGCGGACGCCCAGATGCCGCCGTATCTCATGCCGGCATGAAATAGATCCTCGACCTGCTCCAGGCTTTGTGCCGCTCCTGTAGACAGGCACCGGGAATGGCGGCGACCCAGCGCGAGGTGTCTTACCGCCGGGGGCACAAAGGATCCGCAGTCAACAATTTCAATGTCGATCGCCAGAAAAGAGAGCGCTGCCCTTGTAAGCACCACTGGTGATACTATGCCTGCCGGCGAGACCGGCAGCGCCGAAGCACTCAAGGTTACGCCTGCCATCAGGGCCTCGGCATCGAGGCAGGGCGTCAAGCGCCTGTCGTTGCTTGTCCGGCCCGCTGCCGAGATCCCCTCACGGTCGCTTGTGGCAGTACCGCCGACAGAAAGCACAAACAGCCCGCGGCCATTCACTGGCGCAAGGCGGGCCAGTAGAGGCTCCAGGCAGCCTTGCGGACTGTTAATCACCGCCAGGGCGGCAGGCTGCTCTTCACCCATTTCGCCCTCCCTCCCGATCGGCAGGCGGTAGGCTGGTGTCCAGGCGGCAGAACACCGCGACACAAACAGGCCAGACAAGGCAGCTCGACAGAGCCATCCACAACTGCAGCAACATCTCCAGATAAGGCGAGAGCGGCTCCGTCTGCCCTGCCACCAGCGTCACTGTCGCCCACGGCGTTACCAGGAGAGCATTTAAGGCCAGAACAAGCACGCTTAAGACCAGAATCCTCAGAGGTTGCCGGGCAATTAGCTCGGTTGCCAGATAACATGCTTGTGCCGCCCGGCAGGTGGCTGAGCCTGATACCACCAGCGCCACCAGCCCGTAACCTGTAAGAAGGATCGTGCTTGCGACCGCGCACAGCAACGCAATGCTTTTACTCTTAGCCAGGGGAAAGGCAATCTCTGCCGCGCTATCAGTCTGGGAGTTCAGAAGAACTTGCATAACCAGGCCGGCAGCCAGCAGCATGGCTGGTAGCGACATGTATAGCGAAGCAACCAGCCAGAAACGAGCCAGATATCCTGCGCGCTTGCGCACCCCCTCCAGGCAAGCGCGATACGGTTGGCGAGATTCCGGACTGCTCTCTTGTAAGAATGAAGCGTAAGCTGTAAGCAGAATCACCCAGCGCCAGACAGCCCAGATGGTCAAGAGAAGACCGACAACAGCGCAGGCAAGTCCAACCAGGACCGCTGTCAATAAATCCTGGCCGAGTATGGACACCTGTGCTCGAGTGAGAGCGCTTCTCATGAAGGACAGGCCGAAGATAAGGGTGATATTGGCCAGGGCAAGCGCAATTCCTGCCGGCAAGCAGAAAGGAAAGATCTGGGCTGCCTGTTTGAAGGCTGCCAGCCAGAAATGCCCGGAAGCGATCGCCTGATCGGCTCGCCTGGAGCGCTGGTCTTTCTGATTGCCAGATTGGGCTGGATCTGTCGCCATCGGTTGCAACGTTTCGCCTTAATGCAGATTTATGATCTTGCCAGATGATCAGCCATGTGAGCAACTCTAAAGGCCCATATCTGGCCCTGATGCCATGCCCGGCGAGGCGGAGGACGCGGAAACCGCCTCTTGACAAGACAATCTCTTGATCTGCCCGGGGCAGAATTTGTTATTCTCTCTGGAAGTCAAGCATACCCGGGAGATGTCGGTGATTCTTCTCATTGCCAAAACAGCAACTAAAGAGCATCTGGATAACATAATTGCTAACCTTGCTCTATTGGGCCTTGCAGGCAGGACCGTTGCCGCCGGCGGCTCTCTCGTCGTTGCTGTCGCCGGTGATACCAGAGGGATGCCGACCCATCGTTTTAGCTCGCTGCCTGGCGTGGAGAAGGTCGTTCGTTTCGATCCGCAGTGCCCCCTTGTCCTGGAGTCCAGCCCGGCACCCGTCCAGATAGGGACTCAAGTAATCATCGGCGAAGGTCAACCAGTCATAATGGCAGGACCCTGTGCTGTGGAGAGCCGGCAGCAGATAGCAACAATTGCAGAAGCAGTACGGATATCTGGTGCCAGCATGTTGCGCGGTGGCATCTGGAAGCCGCGCTCGAGCCCGTATGATTTTACAGGACTGGGCGAGCCGGCTCTTGAGCATCTTGCTGCAGCAGGAGAGGCGGCCGGGCTGCCTGTAGTTGCTGAGGTCATGTCGCCCGAACAGGTGCAGGTTGCTGAGCCCTATCTGGATATGCTTCAGATTGGCGCGCGCAACATGTACAATTACGAGCTTTTGAAGGCTGTGGGGCGAACAAACAGACCAGTTCTATTGAAACGATCTTTTTCGGCCACACTCACTGAGCTTCTCCAGGCGGCCGAATATATTATGCTGGCGGGCAACCCGCGCATTGTTCTTTGCGAGCGCGGCATACGCACCTTTGAGGGCTTCACGCGCAATACGCTGGATTTGAGCGCTGTACCTGCTTTGAAGTCTCTCTCCGGGCTGCCGGTGGTGGTCGATCCCAGCCATGCTACCGGACGCAGAGAGCTCATCCGCCCGATGGCGCGTGCCGCTATCGCCTGTGGTGCCGACGGTCTCCTCATCGAGGTACATACCGATCCAGCAAGCGCTTTGAGCGACAGTGCTCAAGCAATCATCCCCGAGACTCTCCGTCAAATTGTCGATGATGTCCACCGTCTCTGCTGGGCGCTCGCAGGAGCTGACGATTCTCTGGTTGCTGTAGAGTCGATCGCTCATGGCGTGAAGGAACCGGTCGCTTCCGGCACGTTGCCCGGCCTGCCGCTGGCTGGATTTGCACTGCCCCGGACTCCTTATTAAACCCTTGTCGCGCAGGGAGAGCCCAATAAGCCCGCCAAGGGCAACCGGGGCGGCTAGATGGAGACTGCCTTGTGTAGAATCACGAGATCTTGCCTGTCCTCACTAAATCGGGCTCAGGAAACGGCCATGCCCAGCTGGCATAATCGACGATAGTTGCCAGCCGAGATGAGGCTGAAGATCTGTCGAGCTATCCTGCTTTCTGGAGCAAGTTAACCTATGCCAGTTAAGATTCCTACACGGGATGCGGCCAGGCAGGCTCTAGCAGCCAGCCGGGCCTCCAGCTGCCGCGCAGGTGGATTTAGGGCCTGCCTCCTTGAGCCCAGATTTGTCACAGGCCTGGTCCTTATCCTGGCTATGGCAGGTTGTCTTTATCTCAGCCTGGCATCCGGCTTGCCGAAATTCTCTCGGGCGGAGGTCTTTTTTGCCGAATGTGCCCGAGAGATGATTGCTGCCGACAACATGGTGACACCGCTTTACCACGGCAGGCCTTTCTTCGACAAGCCGATTCTCAGCTACTGGCTGATTGCCGGCAGCTTCAAGCTTCTGGGTCCATCGCACCTGGCAGCCCGCCTGCCTTCTGTTCTGGCTGCGCTTCTGGCAATTCTTGTCACAGCTTTAGCCGGTCTTGCGCTTTATGGCAGGAAAGCAGCACTGTTTGCAGCTATGGCCCTTGCCAGCTCCTTCATGTATTTGGCCTTTGCTGCTTCGTGCATGTCGGATATGCTGCTTGTGCTCTTCGACAGCCTGAGCGTCTCGCTCATTTTTGCCGGCATAATGAGCCAGCGCTGGCGCAGTCTCCTCTGGTTTCTAGCCTCGCTGTCGGTCGGGCTGGCCTTCCTGACCAAAGGTCCAGTCGGGCTGGTTTTGCCGGCAGCGCTTGCTGTCATTTATCTAAGCATGACCGGCAGGCTTGCGCTGGTCAGACCAAAACATCTCATCCTGGCTGCAGTTGCAGTTTTCTTGGTTGCCGGGCCCTGGTTTGCTGCCGCCTGGGATACCAACGGCAACGCGTCTATGTACTATTTTTTTGTACGTGAAAACTTGATCCGTTTTGCCGGCTCGACCTACGATACACACAGGCCAATCTGGTTTATGCTGCAGTCGCTGCTTGTGGGCTTCGCCCCCTGGTCGATCTTTCTTCCTTTTGCGCTGTTCTCCTTCCTGGGAAAACACAAAGACAGCTCTCGTTTTAGTGAGCATCCTGCCGAGCTATACCTCTGGTTGTGGATAGCGGTTGTGACTCTCTTCTTCTCACTGTCCCGGGGAAAGATAGACTATTACATGCTACCGGCATTCCCGGCAGCAGCCATTCTTGTAGGTTTATACCTCGATTGTTGGCTTTCCATGCCTAAACGCCCGCTAGTTAGGCTGGGCTGGGCAATTGCCGTTGCTCTCATTGCCAGCGGCCCGCCGGCTGCCCTCTTCCTTTATCAATTGATTGGACAAGGACAGTCGGGCACAGCCGGCTGGCTGGCATTGCCGGCTGTGCTTCTGGTCACCGGGTTTGTCATGCTCACCTGTCTGACAGGCAGGCTCTACCATCAGGCATACAGCCTGGCATTCATCGCGACAGCGCTCTCAGCAACAGTCTTTGCTCACGCGGTGCTGCCAGTGCTTGCGAATATGAGGCCTATCGGAGAATATGCCGGCATTATCAATGCTGCCGGTAGCCAGGCCAGAGTCGGAATTTACAGCGGACTCAATAAATGGGTCGATGAGATTACCTTCCAGACCGCCAGGGAGCCGCGGCTGATTGCCAATGCCGCCAGTCTGGACCGCTTCTTGAGTCGCCCGGGAGCGGCCTTTGCAATTGTCCCCGAGCATATCTTTGCTGCCCTGCCCGCCGGCGAAGCCGACCGATTCTCCGTGATGAAAAGACGCAGGACCATCATGCACAGCCTCAACCCTGGCTTTGCCTTTGCCCGGGCAGGCAGGCTCAAAGAAGCAGAGCCTGTACTGCTTGTAACAAATCTAAAATTAAGCGCTCGCTCCCCGGGCACAGTAGCAGGGGTATACATTCACTCCCGGGTGTCTGCACCTCCGGCCATGACACTAACGCCGTCCGGTGACCATTTACTAGCAGGGAGTCGTTAGCCTGTTCGTTTTCCCCGGGGCCAGGTCATAATAAGATTGAAAGGTCAAAGGATGGTTGACAGGTCAGATCAATTGGTTGTCGACAGTATCAGGCGCATGTGCGACGGTGCCAGGTTGGCAGTGCTGGCTATGGCAGCCTTGTTTGCGCCTTCCTGCAGCCCTGCCCAGAATGGAGATCTCGCTGGAGGCAAAGCAGACGCTTATGCCAGGGCAAGGGAGGAGATGGTGCGTACCCAGATTGCCGCCCGCGGCATTACCGACCGCCGGGTTCTCGATGCTATGCGCTCTGTGCCCAGGCACCTTTTCATGCCCAACAAGATTTGGTATGAAGCCTATGCCGACGGGCCGCTGCCCATAGGCTACGGGCAGACAATCTCTCAGCCGTATATTGTTGGTTACATGACTGACGAGCTCAAGCTCTCCCCCAACGACAGGGTGCTTGAGATAGGCACCGGCAGTGGTTATCAGGCGGCCGTGCTCTCGAAGCTGGTGAAGGAGGTGTATTCAATCGAGATTGTTGAGCCTCTGGCGACCCTGGCTGCCCGTACTTTGAGCGAGCTTGGCTACGCAAATGTTAAGGTCAAATCCGGAGACGGCTACAAGGGCTGGCCGGAGAAGGCTCCCTTCGATGCTATTATGCTTACGGCCGCACCCAGCGAGATCCCTGACCCGCTTATCGAGCAGCTCAGGGTGGGCGGAAAGTTGATTGCTCCTGTGGGCACCTTCTGGCAGTCGCTGGTGCTGGTCACGAGAACGCCGACAGGCATAATGCGTCAGACGCTCCTGCCGGTGCGTTTTGTGCCCATGACAGGCAAAGCCGAGAAAGCCAGCTGACACGTTGGCGGATTCGGACCAACTGGCGCACTTGATGCTCTTGCCTGTCTCATTACAGCGATCATGCGTGCGCGGCTATAGCACTCAAGTTGATTTCTCCTGGCAGCTGCACCGAAGCAACGGCGGTCTATTTCACCCTCTCCGCGTGCTCGCTAATCAGCCTCATGACCACAGCCGTGAGCTTTACCCTCACCTCAAGCGCTCCTAGATAATGCTTCTGCTGCCAGAGAGCATCAGCCAGGGACTTCAGCAGCGGTGGAAGGTAGGGGCTTCTTGAGCCCAGATTCTTTTCAATCAGCAAGACTGCCTGCCTGTAATGCTCGGCAGCTGCGTCATGCTTGCCCATCAGCTGCTCCACGCGCCCGAGCCAGTAATGACAGGCGACGAGATTGCTCTTCTGGTCGGGCAGCAGAATCCAGCTATCGACAGCGGTTCTATAGGACTCCTCTGCCAGCGGCAGGTCATCCTTCAGCCTGTAGGCGTCGCCTATGAGGCTTTCGGTAAACGCGATAAGCAATGTATTTCGCAGCTGCTCCTCTGTCTCCGCGCCGGGAAATTTGCTCAGGTTGCGATTACGCTCTCTGCGTTGGGACTCCAGAGAGGCGATAAGATGCTTGAGCGCCTCTTCATACCTGCCTTCCTTCAAATAGATATGGCCAAGGTTAAGCTGCAGCTCGGCGTCACGTTCACTGGATTGCCAGGAGCCTACATTGATCTTAAGCGCTTTGAGATAATACTGCCCGGCTTCATCGCCTCTTCCCAACCAGTAGTAGCAGTTGCCAATCTGTCTCAACAGTTCGCGATAGGGAATAGATTCGGCTCCTTCCTGCTGGGCAGTGAGTCTATCAGCCTCCTTCAGAAAGGGGAGCGCCTTGTCGTAGCGGCCATGCTTCAAGCAGTAATTTGCAATGCGTCTTAGCCTCTGCAAGAGCCTCGGACTCTTCAATTCCGCGATCTCCCGCGCAATGCTGGCTCCTGCGCTATAGCGCGTGGTAAAGAGAGCATCACTCATGGTCACCATATGTGGATCTCTATAGCTCCACTCAGGCTCCTTCGATGCCCTCTCCTCTATGGCTCGAAAGCTCATAGAGAGAGTGATGGCAAACAGAATGGAGAAAGCTCCAACAATTGCAAGAATGATTGTTCTCGCTCTGGGGGGAACACGCTTCAGACGGGAAAGCTCCCAGAGCGTTACCAGCCTGGGCACGAGGCCGCGTGCTGTCCCGAGCCTGACTCCCTCGAGCGCGTCTTTCACCTGCTTGGCTGATTGAAAGCGCTGGGCAGGATCCTTGGCCAGCGATCTCAAGACGATAGCCTCAAGCTGCTCGTTTACTTTCACGTCAAAAGCGGACTTTCCCAGGGCAGGAGGCTGATCGTTGATGTGCATATACATTGTTTCGAGCATGTTGTTGCCCGAAAATGGCGGCCTGCCGGTAAGCGCTTCGTACATGACGGCTCCCAGCGAGTATATGTCGGATCTCGCGTCGAGCTCATCGCCTCTGCACTGCTCCGGGCTCATATACATGGGGCTGCCGAATATCTCCCCTGTCTGTGTCAGCTTGTTCTCCTCGCGTCCCTGCTGCGGCAGCAGCTTGGCGATGCCGAAATCAACGACTTTGACCTTGAGCTGCCCTGACTCCGACCGCAACAGCATCAGATTGCTGGGCTTCAGGTCCCGATGGACTACCCCCTTCTCGTGGGCGTGTTGCATGCCATCGAGAGCCTGGCAGAATACCGCGAAGAAATCATCAAGAGACAAGCTGCCTGATTCCTCGACAACCTCATCCAGCGACCTGCCGTGGAGAAGCTCCATGACCAGGTATGGGCGCGTGTCATCAGCAATCCCGAAATCAATCGGATTGACAATATTGGGATGGCGCAGGCAGGCTGCTGCCTCTGCTTCCTTTTCAAAGCGCTTGCGGCTGTGCTCGTGTGAAATCAAATGTGGTAGGAGCATCTTGATGGCGACTATGTTCTTCATGAACTTGTGTCTTCCCTTGAAGACCTGGCTCATGCCGCCTTCACCGATAAGCTCCAGGATTTCGTATCGACCTGCAAAAGTGGAGCCGATAATGCTGTCAGCTGTGGCGCTCTTCTTAACGTCTACCCTGCCGCCAGAAGTTACGCTCCCGGCATCCTCACCAGAGCTGATATCATCCGACTGTCTGGTAGGCTCCGTGTCCACTCGGCCAGTCCCTTCCCTGTCTTATCTACTATACCCAGCAATCACTGGCTCAGCTCA
>CAYPBX010000015.1:8519-14161 GCA_964409075.1 uncultured Candidatus Obscuribacterales bacterium | reverse complement strand
CTGGCAGATTATATTTACTGGGGGCTGCCAAACTGCGGCAAGGGACAGCCTCAGCAGACCATGTGGACCGGTCACGGAGCAGCACCAGCTCGCTTCCGGAAGATCGAGGTCGGGATATCCCATTCCGGCTAGGGGAGCAGTGTGATGTTGACAAGAAGCCAGTGCAAGAAGATCATCTCCATTGCGGTTGACCATGCGGCAGGCAAGGCCGCCGGCATTGAGGTACATGTGACAGCCTCCGACATCGCCTGCTCACGCTTCGCCAACAATGCCATGACGCAGAACCAGGCACCGGAAACAGTAGGGGTGTCAATCAGAGCGATTGTCGACGGCAGGCAGGCCCGCCTTTCTACCGATCAGAGGACAAGCAGGGCCGTGCGCAAACTGGTCGACGACGCCATTGCAGTCGCGAAACTGCAGCAGGAGGATCCGGAGCTTCTGCCCATCCACATACCAGAGGCTGTGCCTGCAGGAGCGTCTCCAGGAGGCGGGCTTACCGGCTATCGCGGGGTTGAGCTGCCGGTCAACAGATACCATGGAGGCACAGCAAGCCTCAGCGCTGCAGACAG
This sequence comes from uncultured Candidatus Obscuribacterales bacterium, assembly GCA_964409075.1. GTDB lineage: Bacteria > Cyanobacteriota > Vampirovibrionia > Obscuribacterales > Obscuribacteraceae > CAYPBX01. The sequence goes on along the minus strand of CAYPBX010000015.1, from coordinate 13,592 downwards.
GGCAGATGCTGTGGGCTCTATGGTCAGAGTCGCCCGAGTAAGAGGGCTCACGGCGGCAGGGACATATTCATCCGGATCGCAAATCCATGCCATCGGTAACAGCGAAGGGCTCTTTCGTTTTCACCGGGAGACGGCAGCCCAGTGTTCCGTCACCATGGCAAGCGGTGATGCGACCGGCTGGGCGAAGTCGCACGCGCCTGCCTGGACGGACTTCAACGCCGAAGGGCTCGCCATAAGGGCCGCGGAAAAGGCGCTCGCCAGCCAGAAGCCGATTGCAATTGCGCCAGGCAGATACACCGTGATTCTCGAGCCGGCAGCAACCCTTGATCTGGTCGGCTTTCTCTGCTGGGACTTCGCCGGCACCAGCCACACCGACAAACGCTCCTGCTTTCTCGACAAGATAGGCAAAAAGGTTCTAGGCGAGAATGTGACCTTGATCGACGATGTAGCGCATCCGCTGCAGAGCGGTCCTCCATTCGACGGGGAGGGTCTACCGCGCCGGAGGCTTGTTCTCGTCGAGCGCGGTGTCATCAAGAACCTGGTTCATGGGCGCCGTAGCGCACGCAAATTCGGGGTCGAGCCTTCCGGTCACGGGCTGGGAGAGCCGGAGCCGATGGGAGAGCACCCGCAGAACCTGGTAATGGTAGGTGGCACCACCAGCCTCGACGAAATGATCGCCTCAGTTGAGCGCGGTGTTCTCCTCACACGAGTCTGGTATGTTCGTGACGTTGATCCAGCAACCAAAATTGTCACCGGCATGACCCGCGACGGAACGTTTTTGATCGAGAACGGCAAGATTACCTCAGCCGTGAAGAACCTGAGGTTCAACATCAGCCTCATCGAGATGCTGAACAATGTCGTGACCTTGGGCGCCCCGGTCCGAGCAGCCGGAGAGGAGATCCCTCCAGCGGTCGTGCCTGCGCTGACGGTAGAGGGCTTCAGCTTCACCTCAACGACAGAATTCTAGCCAGACTGTTGCTGAATACCAGTTTACGCTCAGCCGCTTCCTGAAACCAGCTCCCTTTGGTTAGTTACAACACCAAAAGCCCCTGTAGGCGCGGTGCACCTGCAAAGTGATGCATCGCTTCTATCGATTATCAGCACACAAACAGGCAAGCAGCAGCGTTAACCGCGACGGCAACGGTATCGACGACCTCGCCTGACGAAATTGCGTTTGAAGCCGACACCGGCCTGTCATTTCAGCACCCGCTAAAGATAGGGACTGCCTGTGCAAGTCGACAGTCTCTAGCCTCAGCGTCGTGCAGGGAGACCAGCAAATGTCCCGCAGAATCCCGCAGAGAAACCGCCAGCTACCCAGCGAGATCGAGCTTGTGCTGGGCGGCGGCGGCATTAGAGGTATCTGCCACCTGGGAGTACTGAAAGCTATTGAGGAGCGACGCATCAATCTCGGCAAGATTACCGGCGTGTCCATCGGATCGGCCGTAGCCGCCCTCTACTGCAACGGCTACACTCCTGATGAGTTGACTGGAATACTCCACCAGGAGTTTCAGGCCTTTTACCAGCAAAACTACCTGAAAGCAAAGAGTATCTGGTCGTTTGCCTTTGTTAACCTGCTGCCCTTCTTTCAGCAAATGGTGCAGAAATACAATTGCTCAGCTAAGCCAAACCTGCAGATGGTCACCTACGACCCCATCCGCATGAAACCACTGCTTTTTACAGGCACCGGTTACGATCTGGCAGTTGGGCTCGCTGCATCCTGCGCAATACCGGTGCTTATGCAGCCAGTCTGGCTGGGGCCCATGCGCACCATCGGCTCATTCAGGGCCGTCCTCAGACGACTGCGCGGTCGCTCTGAAGACACATACCTGGTAGATGGCGGGATTTATCACCCCGCACCCGGATCCTTTGCAAAGGGCCCGGCAATCATCAGCCGCCTCGGAACGGCCAGGACAATGCCTGTGGAGAAGCTTTCAAAGCTGGAATATGTGTCCCAGGTGATTGAGGTTGTGGCCACGCGGTTCTTCCGGCGCCATTTGCCCGAGGAGAAGGGACACATCACCATCCGTAGTGGCAAGCCCGACGTTGGCACTCTCGCCTTCGGGGGTTCGCGCAAAATGGCCGGGGAAATGGTGGCGTATGGCTACTGGGCCGCCTGTCCCGTGCTGGACCGAGCAATCGCCAGCGGTATGGTGCCTATCAAGGCCGGAACTCTGGAGCAGGACGCCGGCTGAGTCCCTCGGTAGCGAGGGCAAGACCGTTAATAGCAGCAAGAGGCAGAATGTCCGAGGGTGTTACATGCACTATCGAATTCTCAAATTTTGTGTGGGGTTAGCCTACATAACGCTTCTTGTACTTACCTGGCATTTCTTCCGGGGTGGGCTCGACTGGGGCTTCGCAGCCGGCGCGCTGGCGGTAAGCGGCTTTTGGCTGCTGATCACCAGATGGCAGTTGGGAGCGCTCCTGCGTACCTACTTCGATACTCTCTCTCGTCTCCAGGTTCTTATACCGTTTTGGGTCGGATTGCTGCTTGCAGGCACTGCCCTGGTGTCAACCGATAATCCAATTATCTTCGGCCTGGCACTGCTGCTGATGTCATGGTGGTTGTACATCTACGTCTCCTACCGGCGTAACCGCCGGCAATTTATCAAGCAAGGTCACGGCCCGCTGCCGAAAGACTGCTGGATAAATCCTCCAGCGGAAGCTCTCCAGCCAGGCGATCTAATTCTCACAAGCGGTCGCATGGCAGGGCGCCTGCAGGAGAGCGTCGGGCATGGCGAGCTGGTCATCCTGAATCCGGACGGCATGCTCTCGGCCTTCAGCTGTTACATGCAACAGGGGGCAGTGCTCAACGGACTCGCTAAGCTCTGCCGGGCCTGGATAAGCAAAGGCGAGCATTACATTGCTTTGCGCTTGCAGGCAGAGTTTACTCCTGAGCAGTCACAGCGGGCAACTGCATTGGCCTGTGCGATGATTGCAGAAAATCAAAAGTGGCGGGAGAAAGCCAACAGACGCCGCCAGGCGCTGGTCGCCCGGCTACCGCTTCCCGGTAGTTGGCGGCTCTGGCTCCTCAACAAGATCAAAGCAACCGGTTACGACTGGCCGGGCCTTTTCATCGGCACGAGAGCCGCCGAGCGCTGGACATGCATCGGCTCTTGCCTTGAGCTTTATCATCGCCTGGGGATCAAAACCAGACAGTACGGCACTGGACTCTTAGGGCTCGGCACTGGATTGCTCGACCCGATCATGCCTGTCCGTTTTCTTGCAGACCCTGCATTCCGGCTGCTCACTCTCGATAACAAGAGTCAGTTCGAGCAGGCCGACAGGAACCCCAAAGTGTCGTTGCAACCTGACCCTGCTTAAGCGCTGAGCAGGCGTGGCAGCTCACTCAAATCGAAAGGATGACGTCTCATGGATTTAGGCATCCAAGATATCGAAAACCTGAAACAACGGCTCCTCAATCTGCGCTCCCGGGCTGAGCAGGCGATCGCCAACTCCCAGAATCAGAATGACTTTCCTTACGTCACGCTCAACCACGCCCAGCGCATCTTCGCGGCGGTTCTGGCAGCCCAGGTGCGGGACACGGCCCAGGCTGCCTGCAAGCATCTGGGGCTCGAACTCAACACCACCCCTGCTGCCGAGCAAATGGAGAAGATCGCGACCTTCTTCAGCCAATCGGCCAGCTGGATCGGCACCACGCCGTCTGCGATGGAATCGGGCAGGATCAGCGCTGTCGAGGCGCTTATCGACTGGGCAACTCAACTCATCGGGCGCGCCGAGCGCGTGCTCGAAAAGGACGAAACCATGTCGGGCCAACGTCTGATCCATAGCGAACTCTGGGAGAAGTAGCGGCACAAGGCGTAGGGGCTGGGCGCCATGCCCAGCCCGGGCGATGCGTGGCATCGCGCCCCTCACTTCTCATTTCGTAGCTGAGCGACTGTTTGAAGCGACTCTTACTCGCAGACAAGCGGTTCGCCCCTCGCATAACCCCGCCCGGTCTCCCCTGGTACGAGACCGGGCCCGAGACTAAGGACAAGAAACCATGCTTAAATTCGCACTGCGCGTACTGCTCACAGCAGTCGCCTTCTCCTTCATCTTCCCCAAGCTCACCCCCGGGGTGGCAATTGCCGGACAGTTCTGGCCCGAGGGCATCATTGCCGCTCTGGTCTTCGCCGTGACAGCATATATCATCGGCGTCGTCATCAACCTGGCGGCAACAGCCTTCGCCATCGGCACATTAGGATTCGGGCTGCTGCTCATTGTGCCTTTGTACTTGCTCGGTTTCTGGTTGATACCGGCCATTCAGCTTCAGGTCGCAGCGAGCTGGTTCCCGGAGATATTCACGGTGTCGAGCTGGTGGTCGGCCATCGGCGCAGGCTTGATTCTAATGATTATCAACGCAATGACGGCAAGTTACTCTCGTTCATCCAGCAACTCTTCCCGCGACTGAAACTAGCATGACCAGGGACGCACCGCCAGTGTGGCGGTGCGTCCCTGCTTCCACCGGGAGCCAGCCGGTTTGCTTACAGCTAGACAAACACAGCAAACACCCCTCCAGCCATTTACCTCTGGGGGAGTGTTTGCTGTGCTTATAGTTATTTTGGCATTCGCCTTTCTTTGCGGAACCTTGAGCACAAAACAACTCCAACACCCTGGCTATCCAGGGTGCAGACCACTACTACCCACAAAGTAGAAGGGCAAAACACATGCTGAACAAGAATTTCCGCACCGGCACCGTGCTTACCAGCGCATGTGCCGCGCTTGCCGTGCTCCTCCTCCTGGCCGGTGTCGCCTTTCTGAGCGGCTGCAGCACTATCGGCGTCGTCGAGCAAAGCACCGCTGGCGACAAGGCTGCGGCCTGCTGCTGCGGCGCCAATTGCAAGTGCTGCCAGGCCTGCCAGACTGGCGGCACGTGCTCCTGCACCAACTGTGACTGTTGCTGCTGCTGCCCCGGCAAGGCCTCGGCCTCTGCCACCACTGCTCCTGCGGCTGTGGCTGTCACGGCTGCTGCGGCCTGCTGCTGCGGCGCCAATTGCGACTGCTGCCAGGCCTGCCAGTCCGGCGGCACGTGCTCCTGCACCAACTGTGACTGTTGCTGCTGCTGCCCCGGCAAGG
>CAYPBX010000015.1:0-8419 GCA_964409075.1 uncultured Candidatus Obscuribacterales bacterium | reverse complement strand
CACGTGCTCCTGCACCAACTGTGACTGTTGCTGCTGCTGCCCCGGCAAGGCCTCGAGCAACTAAAGGCTACTGCTCACGCCCATCTCCGGCTGAGCCGCGCTGTGAGCAGTAACCCATGGGGGACCGGATTGGCTTGGAAGCCAATCCGGGCGGCCCCCATGCCAGGATTGTTAGCGACCCTGCAACCAGGTTTCCAGCTCAATTTCTTGCAGATACTCGGCTATGCTCGCAAATCATCGACTTTAATTACCCCGGGCTTGTCGGCAACAGGATATCAAGTGGGTCATAGAGGCGCCAAATCTGCTTGAAAGCATCATTTTGGGTACATGGATGACCCGGTTTTTTCGAAAATGTGGTACTTCTGTGACCCGCTTGACATCACTTCCTGGATGCCCCTCAAAATTCAACGGCATTACTGAGGCACCGCACTAGCTACGCAACGGGTTAATCACCTGGCATCATTAGTGATAACACGTACTCCAGCCAGACCGATCACTTGAGGGCGTACACGTCCTTTGCTTTATGCAGGGGATTACATCTAAGCTCAAGGCATAGTGCTCTCACCTCGCGAAAAGTCTCGGAAACACCAGCTAAAAACAAGCAGTAAATCACAAGCAAATACCGCTGGTCACTCCAGTGGCGTGTGGTGGATGTTTGCCACCATCTGGGACGGCTGCAGGAAGAGCAAACGAGGCATAACCCGGAGCCGTGAGTTGCGGCTCATGGGGATGCCATGCCGGATGGATGTTTCCGTCCGGTGATTTTTCACCGGAAAAATCAGGAGAACAAGTATGCAAAACGGCTTTCTTACAGATGCCGAACTGGAAGAGAAGTTCGGCATCAAGGCACAACACGCTGTTGCAACAGCACTGAAGGGGCTGCTGCAACAGCAACAGACCGGCTGGTCCCTGGAGGAGACCACGCCTGGTTCCGAGGAGGACCTCCGTGGCACAGATCTTTATCTGATCCACGACGACACGGGACGCCGCATCAGTCTGGATGTCTCCTTCCGCGTCAAGGACAGCGCCTGCGCAGTCCTTTTGCGACGCCGCTGGTTCCAGACCGATGGCGACAACATCGTCTTTCGCTCAGAATGCATGCGAGAGCTCATTCAGGCCATCAAGCCGGCCCTAGCACGAGCTGCCAGTTTGCTGGAGGCAGCCTGAAACAAGCAGGGATCAGTACTGGCTCAGAACCCGCCGACCGAGCATGTGGACAGTAGAGATACCAAGACAGGTCACGACTCACATCGACCTGCCAGCACGCACTCTCGGCAACGAGAGTAGACGCTGTAATCGATAAGAGCACGGAACCTGCGTGAAGAACGGCTTGCAAAGCCATCTTCACCGGGTTCTGGCTAATCCACCAATACTATGATGTGCTATAGTATTTCGATCCGGAACCGAAAGCTCAAAAATAAAGGGAAATGCGCACAAGCAGAGCACTCGGTGTGTGCAAAACACAGCATCAGAGCTGAACAGCCGGGGGCATCTTCTGAGATAGAAAGGCGGTACAAGAAAAACGAAATAACCAGGGGCAGCTCGGGACATGGGTCTCTACCCATGTCCCGAGCTGCATCGCCTCATCACTTGGTTCGGAAGAAGACCCCTCCCGGAGATTCAAGATATTCTCCGACCTGAGCTCTGCCCAGGAAGTCGATCACGTCTTGGTCGTACCAGGGATCCAGGTTTGCTCGCCAGAATGGCTCATCCTGCTCATTACATCCGACCCCTCCGCTATTGGCTCCGCCAGCGTGGTGCTGCCAAAAGACTTGAACGAATCGGCGCACACACGGCTCTTGGTTTGGTTGTGGTACTGGCATTGTTACCTCTCTGCCTGGTGATGATGTTTCAGTTACTGCACGTCGATCGCCCGCATTTATCCAAACAGACCGTCTGCACATACTCGCGCGAAGAAGCTGACTCTCAGCTGCGCACATCCGCAACTACAGTTGGAGAAATGGCGCTCCCAGCAGGACCAGAAGCGCCTTCTTGAGATCATCGCCAGCGCACCGCTCAAGGAGCAGGTGCCTTGCGGTTCCTATTAATCGGCGTGTCCGGCCACCACTTCTGATTGGATTCGGCAATCTGCTCAATAAGAGGAACCAGTGAACGCTTTGGAGTCTTACCCATTCCATTGCTGGAGTAGGAGATCTGCTCTCCGTCGGCATCGTACCAGATCTTGACGATGCGAATGCAAGGCACCTTCTCATAGCTTTCCGGCACAGCCTTAGGATTGGCCAGGACGTCCACCGTCACAAACCTGATTGAACCCTCGTATTCGGCATCCAGCTCGTTGATCACCTTCTCCTGGCCCTTGCAGGCCTGGCTGCCGTCTGTGTAGAACTCAACGACAATCTCGCTGTAGGCCCCCGCCGGTGGTCCGTTGATCCACCGGCTGAGTAGGGTGAGACCACCGATGACAGCGCCTAGCACCGCTGCCATCACCAGCAGTGTTAGAACAGATTTTAGAGGAGAACCGGCCCTCTGGCGAGAGGCCATCTCTTCCAGGCTTTCGCTCATTTTGAACTCCTTGTTAAACCACATAACTGCAGCAAATAGCATCGACGCTCAGTCGTGAACAGTACTGACAACGCTTAACTGCATCAGTTACGGCTCAGGTTCAATTGGACAATCCTGTCCTATCCCTACGCGCTCGCCGAAAGGCTCGCCTCAGCAAGCTCACTGCAAACCAGGTTCCCAGACCACCCAGGATAAGCACAACCAGAACTTTGCCCGGCTGGTAGTACCACGGATGCCCGGCAAGCTCCGCATAAGCTTCATCAAGGACAGAGGTGCTGCCCAAAATCCAGACATATCTGTCCGGAGTCACCGCGCCCAGCTCCTTGCCGTCATGAGTGAGCAGCTGTCCGGCTTCCAGCACCACAGTCAGTGGCTCACCGCCGGCGTCAGTCCGGATATGAGTCGTCACGATGCTATCGCCGCGACTCTTTTTCGCGCCAACAACCGTCGCTCGGCCGGTGTGCTGAAGGGCGTGAGCCAGTGCTTCAGCAGTGCCGGCTGTATGATCATCTACCAGCACCACCAGCTTATTGGAGTAGCGGCTCTTTACAGTACCAAGCTCCTGTGCAGACCCATTGCTAAATGTCCTCACCACAACGCCGTTTTGGATTTCATACGTCGTTGTCACTCCCAAATGTCCAGGGTGCCGCTCATGTACCTGGAAGAGCACGACATCCTCGGCGAGAAAGCGCGCTGCCACCAGTGCCGCCACCACCGGGTCGTTGCCTTTGGCACCGCGCAGATCAAGAATGCCGCCAGGCAGCTCCTCCATCTCCTTGACCCATGGATCAATCCACTCATGGACCTCCACCCAGTCAAGGTTCTTCAAGGTGAGGCGCGACCGGTTGTAATAAGCGCTTGTGCCCCCGCCGGACTGCCACTGGAAGCCAGCGCTGAGATCCCAACTCTTGACGATATCCCGCGCCACAGTAACGACAACCCTCTGATGCTGGCGCAGCAAGGTAAGCTCTACCTGCGTCTTGAGGCGACCATGTTTCAGCCAGCCGGACAGCTCGTCTTGACTAATACCGTCCACGCTGCGGCCGTCCACTGCAATGAGAATGTCGTCTTCCTGCACTCCGGACTTCTCGGCCGGGGCCTCCCTGCACAGCCAGTCTACGCGAAACATCCACTCAGGGCTCTCGATCTCCAGGGTGACACCAAGCCTCTCGTCCAGGTCCCGCTCAACCTTGGTCGCCTGGAGCGTGGCGCCGCGCCGAATGCCAAGCTCCACAAAGGTCCCCTCAGGCCCCTTGATGAGATCGCTGGCTTCCTCGAGAGTATAGCCTCGCAACCCTTTACCGTTCACCGAAACAATCAGATCGCCGGCTTTCAAGCCGGCTGCCTCTGCGGTCGAATCGGTCTCCACCTCCTTGATAGTCAGGACTTCAGAGATAAGCGCCTCCGCATCAAACGAGGCACCAATGCCAATGTACCCACTGGCAAGATGGGCTTCAAGCGCCTCCGCCTCCTCGGGAGAGAGGAGCTTTGCCCCTGAGCCCTTGAGATGAGAAAGCAGCTTGGCGACAGCCTCCCTGAGCTCCTTCGGGCTATTGATCCCACTTCCATACTTGGTCTTCAGGGAATCCCAGTCCGCCGGAACGCCATAGAGATAGCGCTCCTTCAGGAACCGCCACACATCCTCGTATCTGCCCTGATAGTCAGTACCGGACTGAGCAGCCACTACCGGCGATGCCTGACCGCCAATCAAGACTACAAAGGCAATCAAGCATGACAGGATAGATCCGCTCCCGGCAAGAGAGTAGACTACACGCTTCATTACTCCGTCTCCTGGAGAGAATGCCGCAAGCAATCACGCTGTTATCACCGCGGATTGCCTGCGACTGGACACTTTTGAACATGTAGCAAGAAAGCAGATGGCTAGAGCCGCAACTGCGCAGCTCTACAAAATGAGCGACAATACCTCTAGCTGGTTTAGAGCAGAAGGAAGCGAACCTGCAAAGATTAGCTGCCACTCGGGGGATGTGCTGGAAAGCTCTGAATTTACCTCAACTGTAACCGTTAGAAATGATAGTCACAACCTATTCGGTTGAAGTTAATCAACGCAAGGACAGATTCGCACAGGTAAACAATCTTGTCGGCCTTGCAATTGACTGTAGATAACACGACTTCGGACAATCCACGGATTATCATATTCATTGCCTGTCCGCTGCATTGCCAGAGCAACTCTGATTGGCCATGCCAAAATGGGTATGATTTTGAGAGCGTCCGAAGCCTGCTAGATAAAAGGAGATTAATCGTTGCGAGCCTTGCCTTCCAGCACCATCAAGGCGAGCCGCCAGGCTTCTCGCATCGAGCTGATGCTTTAGAGTTTATATCCGATTCTACCAATGACAGAAGGACACCTGGAATAGCAGCTATAGCCGTTCAAGAAGGCACGCGACCGATCGGCACGACATGTAACAGCCGGCGCAAATCCACGGTCTTGCTACGCATCAATCGTCTACCTTCGACTGGCTATATGCAAGGGGCTGACTATGCTCTCGCCAACAAGACCAAGAGCAGCGACAAGTTGTCTATCATGGTCAACCGCGCTATTAGCTACCTCCAGATTCGGATGAATGCCCTCCTGGTGAATGCACTTGCCGCTAGGAATGAAGTACCGTGCTGAGGCAACTTTCATCGACGTGCCGTCATCAAACGTCCAGACGCTTTGCACAATCCCTTTGCCGAAGGTCTTCTCGCCGACTATACGTGCTCCTCTTGTATCCCTCAAAGCACCGGCAAGAATCTCTGCTGCCGACCTCGTCTCACCGTTGACCAGAACAACAATCGGTTTATGACCTGTCAGATTTGCAAGCCTGGGCAGGATGACCGGCTGATCGTTTCTCAGGTGCTGCATGGTGGAGCGTGTAAGGACCAGGCGCTCATCATAGTCGCATCCATCCGAGCGTCCACGAAAGCTTGTAAGCTCGCCATCGTCGCACAGAAGCGCAAAAACCGAGAACGTGTCATAGACACTGCCGCCGGGGTTGTCTCGCAGATCCAGGACGTATCCGTCAGCGCTCACGAGACCCTGGAGAGCTGCTCGCGTCTCACTGACAACATACTTCGAGCAGAAATCCTCAATACGAATGTAGCCTGTGTTGTCGCCCAGCACTTCTGATTTAACCACGTCCCTGTCCTGCTGGCGCTCCAGGCACTCGCGTGTCTCAGCAGTGTCCCTGAAATAGGTGTACTCATCAGCCAGCGAGTTGACCATAGAAGCGATGGCCGTGCGAGTCTCAGCCAGCGTTTTGAGCCGACCGTCAAACTTGTGCTCCCACTGGCTGAATGATGCCAGCCGGTCGATGTAGAGAAAATCACCGGCTGCCAGGCGCCAGGCCCGCCGATAGTGCTCCTCCGGATTGAGGAAGTCGCCAACCGTTGCCTGTGGTGATAACACTGGTGCCAGGCGCACCAGGGCGGACTGGCCGGCTGCCCGATTGAATTTCTCGGGCAGCCCGCCCTGCCAGGTTGTCGATGGATGGGGGAAGAGCTGAGTGCCAAGGGTGAGCACAGCAATGCCGAGATAGGCAAAAACCTTCCTGATCGATAGCAGCTGGGCAATTGTCTTCATTGGTCTACACGGCTGCTGAGCAAACAGGCTCAGCGTCGGTCCTAAACAAGGGTCACAGGTAACACCGGGCTACGGCTCTCGTTGTGAGGCTACGACTCCCGTGAGCAGACGGCTGCTGCTCTCCACAAATGCTGGTCGTTTTAGACCCGGTAACACTCGGTCCTTCAACTGCCATTTGAGCGATTATCTGTCTGGCTGATTCGCTGTTGAGGCAGTCCCCATGAGCGTTGTTACCAGCTATATATATACACATTTTTGCTAAATTTGAAACCCTGTGGGGCTTTTCAGCCGTCGCTAAATCCTGTTAAGCCAGCCACTCCACTGCTGGCCTGGGTTTTCGCCGATCTCTCGAAGCATCGGATCGACAAGCCAAGGACCTAACAGGACTCCATTTGAGAGATGCTGCTTGCTTAAAGCCGCTTCCATAGAGATTAAGCGCAACGAAACAAGGCCCAGTGCCGCACACCGCCGGCGACCCCAGCTCCGCTTCACAAGCAGAAAAACGCATCCACAATCTCCCGAAATGCTCTACGAGTCGGCATTTTCGGAACTTTTGCTTAATCTACTATCTATACTCGTAGCTACCGTTTCACAAACCAGGAGAGGGGCGCCTGGTTACGGCGCCCCTCTCCTGGCTACGTTGTTGCTCGCCTCGGGCTACTTGCGCATGAGCTTGGCGAACTCCGGCCACGAGGGATTCAGATGGCACTTGCCGTCCTTCGGAAAGTCCCAGACGTCACTGACCTCGCGGTCAACAGGCAGGACGAGGAAATCGAAGTCCAGGCAGGTGCGGATGTCGTGGCGGACGAGACGACGCAGCTTGCGGCTGGCAAGGCGCTTGGCCGCCTTGTCGGAGTCGGCGCAAGCGCCCATGATCGAAGAGCGGCGATAGGAACGGCTCACGGTGCATCTCCTGTCTGAGGTTGTCTGCACCGCCGTTCTGGGCCGGCTCAACGCAAGCCGGACCCGGCGGTGCGGCCTCAGAAGACCGCACCGGTTTTGAGATCGCAAACCATGATTAGGCTCACTCCTTATTTTGCCCCTTCTTACTCCAGGTACTGGCCGGATATCCACACGACTCCAAGCTCACCCTCAATCGCCTTTTGGCTTTGCTGCGCCAGGGTACCGGAAAGACCAGCGCCGAGGCGCCAAAGCTCTCGGTCAGTTCGTATTGGCCAGCCACTGGGCAGCTGCCTGCACAGAAGGCGCAAAGCCCCAGGGGCCCTGACCTCCCATGACAGCAATCTTGCCATCCCTGTCAACGACACAGATGCGATCCGGCCAGGCACCGTAGGCCTTATTGACCGTATCGCTCATGTCGTCGACCAGGCACGGCATCGACAGCTTGAGCGTTGAGCAGGCCCTGCCAGCCACGTCCGAACGCTCGTCGTGACTAGTGGGATCTGTCAGCGAGATGCCCTCGTGCTCGTTTTCCTGCATAGCCCAGCCGTCTTTGGGATGGGCTTCGCGGATGTACACGAAGAAGAACTCGGCCTTCTCTTTGTACTCCTGGTACATCGCCTCCAGGGACCCAACCTGGGCCCGGAAAGGCGGTCAGGTGAAGCTGCCGAAGACAAGCACCACCGGCGACTTGCCGCGGAAGTCGGAGAGCGTGACCTGCTTTGTGCCGTCCTTGAGCTTGAGCGTGAAGTCAGGCGCGACCGTGCCCTGCTGTGGACCGGGGCGCATCATCAAGGAAGGGTGGGAAGGAGGCAACTGCCTGTCAGGTTGCGATGTTTGAGGCAGTGACGACACCGGACTCTGCGGCGAAGTCGCTTGCTTGCTCTGGCAGCCGGCAAGCCCGATCGCCGAAGCGAGGATCAGAAAGAGATTCGAAAATCTCAACATGGGCGTAACTCCTACAAGAGTTGAGCTGAACACACACGCACACACCAAGCGGGCTGATGGCAGGACAAGAACGCTAGGAAGAACCTGCCTGCATCAGCCCGCACAAACGACAGACGTTACGACTTCACCGGCTTTGGAGCAGCCGGCGTCTCGGTCTCCACTTCGCCACCGGAGATGATGGCGTTGCGCAGTTGCGCAGCGATGTCGGTCATACCTGCCGGGCTGTGTGGGAGCATGATGACCTTGACCTGGCCAGTACCTGCCATGTCTTTCAAGGCGTCGAAGTACTGGGTCATGAGCACCAGCTGCATGACGTCGTGGGGCGAGGACCCGGCGACAGCCTGCTGGAACTCTGTTACGGACTGCTGCAGACCGGTGACGATCGCTTGGCGCTGATCGGCAATACCCTGACCCTGCAGCTTAGATCGGAAGAGCGTCGTGTAGGGAAAGAGTGTAGATCTCGGTGGT
>CAYPBX010000014.1:3024-14400 GCA_964409075.1 uncultured Candidatus Obscuribacterales bacterium | reverse complement strand
GAGGATATCCAGGGGGGTGGAGCAGCTCTCAGCCATGCCGAAGCGCACATCATCTGAAACATCCTGCGCCAGAACCTCAAGAATGGATCTGGGCGTCTTCGGGTTCCCAGCCACTGCAAGGCGAACCTCGACAGCATCGTCTAAGGCAAGCTCCTCCAGAACACCTGCAGGTGTCGAGGGATTCTCTGCTACCATGCGTCGCACGTGCTCCTTGGAATCGCGGGCCAGCCCGGAGAGGATATGTCCAGGAGTACAGGGATGCCCGGCAAAGACATAGCGCGTTCTTATCATTCTGCTTTGCGTGTCTCGGCCGCTCACATCTGCCACCACAGCACTCATTTGAGTCATGTAATCTGCTACATTATCTGCCATACTCCTACCCCCCTGCTCACTGTTGGTAGATGCCTGAAATGTCTGCCAAAGGCAGCAGAGGGGCGTAGCCCGCGATAGGGCGGGTGGGCCGAAGCAGCAAAGTCTACCCTATTGCTGCATCGATTATCGCTGGCGACTGCGCGTCCTCTGCGCTTCCCTCTGTTTGTAATCGCTCCGGCGCTGGCTTCGCCTGCGCCTCCGCTTCCGCCACGCTCCGCTGCGGGTGTTTGTCGCTAGCCGCTCCCTCGGCTCCTGCGTCGCCGGTCCGCTTTCATCCGCTTCGCTCCATGAGCATGGAATTTGAGAGTCGCTCCAGACCCTGGATTCGCCTCGCTCCGGTTACGTTCCAGAAGTCCTATTTTTACCTTACATCGCTTTAGTGAAATCTACGTGAAAGGCCCATCAACCAAGTATTCCTTGCTCGGAACCGCCACGCTTGCTTGAAGGAAGCACAAAGGAGGGGAACGCCGGGAGCGTCACTATAAATGAGCTCCCCTTCCCTACCTGGCTGAACACCTCAATCTTTCCTTTTGCCGCATCGACTATGGCCTTAACAATGGCAAGCCCCAACCCGGTGCCGCCCTCGGCTCTGGATCTCTCCTTATCCACGCGGTAGAAGCGTTCAAAGATAAGCGCTCTCGCCTCAGGCGGTATGCCGATGCCTGTGTCTCTCACCGTCAGCCGTGCGGTCCTGCCGGAATGACTAAGAGCAACACGCACCCGGCCGCCGGAATCCGTATAACGAAGCGCATTACCGACAAGATTGGCAACCAGTCTCTTGATGTGATCCATCTCTCCAATCACCACGACCTGGTCGACTTTCTCACATACAAGCTCGATACCCTTGCGATGAAAGGGCTCCCGGAATTCCTCAACCACAGAGATGACGGCCTCATCAAACGAGAGGGGAGCGCCGGAGCCTGTAACCCGCGGGCGCTCCATCTTCACAAGCAGCATGAGATCCTTCACAAGCCTGCCCATCCTCTCGCTTGCATGAGCAATCACCCTCAGCCGCTCCACCGGGATCTCCCTCTCCTCCAGGAGCGGCTCGAGAGACTCCGCATTTACCTGGATGACGGAAAGCGGGGTGCCGAGCTCGTGACCCACATCAGCCATAAATCTTGTCAAGGTACGAAAACTATCCTCGATCGGGCGTGCAGCTCTGCCGGCAAACAGATAGCCGGCAATACCCAGACCGGCTGCCAGAAGTGGCAGCATTCCCAGACTGACCATAGCGTAATGTCCTATAGACTGATCTCTCATCCTCGTGGGCAGCTGAACCTGCAGATAACCGTCAATCCTGCCCTGCTGCCTGAGAACGGTTGAAAATACACGCCTTGAGATTCCGGGCTCACTTACCTCGCGCTGATCCCGGCAAAGCCGCTTAACCGCCCGCGAGCCAATCTGCTGATACAACCTGCCGTTGCCATCAAAGAGCTGCACAGTCGCAGCATGGCGAATGACCCCCGGCGCCACCTGCCCGGAAAAGTTCACGAAGGCAAGCCTGCCCTCCCGCGCAATCACCGTCGGCGCCACTTCAGCAGCGATGATCTCAAGCTCCTGATCAAGCGAGGAGTTGAGTGCCTTATAGAACCAGAGGCTGCCTATAACAATGGAAAGAAGATAAATAACACCGGTTACGGTGACAAACCAGAGAGCAAGCCTCCACCTGAGACTGCCGAACATCACTCCCCTTCTATCTTGTAGCCGATGCCCCTGATATTTACAATCAGAGAACATCCGTCGGTGGTGTCGATCTTGCGGCGTAGATTCTTGATAGTAGTTCTAACTGTATCGGGCAACGCTTCTGTATCCGACTCCCACACCCTGTCGAGCAAAGCGTCGGCGCTGAAGATCTGATTCTTATGGCGCAGAAGATGCTCCAGCAGGCTGAATTCCTTCGGCAGCAGGTGAATCAGCTCACCGCCTTTGGTGACCGTGGCCGAAGCAGGGTCCAGAACCACGTCCCCCGCCGACAGGACACCGCCCGAGACGCCGCGAGGCCTCCGCAAGAGCGCCCGCACCCGGGCAGAAAGCTCCTTAAGATAAAACGGTTTAGTCAGATAGTCATCTGCGCCGGCATCCAGAGCCATCTCTTTCTCTTCGACAGCCCCTTTGACCGTAAGCATAAGGATGGGTGCAAGCCCGCCGCGCTGGCGATAGTGGCGGCAGACATCCAGCCCGCTCAAGCCCGGCAGCATCCAGTCCAGGATGATCAGATCGTAATCATAAACGGTCAAAAGGCTGAAAGCCACGTCTCCATCGCCCACCACCTCCACCAGATGCTTCTCGCGGGACAGCCACTCCCCCACCGGAGCCGCCAGGTCTGCTTCATCTTCAACCACAAGTATCTTGGCCACTGCAAACCAAAATGACAAGATTGGCCGGGTGCCACATGCCACTGCATCTTATTATAGATATAGAGATTCAGTTAATCAGTTAATCCATAGCCGACTCCGGCGAGGCAGCGATCGGTGTTGGCTCGCCTTTGAGACCAAGAGCCGTCGCCATCTCCTTACAACCGGACACGTGTCGGGCGATAATCTCAAAAAGCTTTGCTCCACCGCCGGCATTCATATGCACGGTATCAAGATAATCATCAACAACGAATGCAGGGTCTGCGGTCAGATCTAGCCACTCGGCTCCATGGGCAGCGCACATCCGTTTGAGCCTGGACCGCCAAGCTGACCAGAACCGGGGCGGGAGAAGCGCTCTGTTGGGAGCAAGACTAGGCATGCCGATAACCAGGACCGGTACTGAATGCTCCTTCATCAGCGCAAGAAAGGCTTCAAAATAAGCCAGCTGCCCATGATATACACGATGATCTGGATTACGGTAACGATACTGATACTCTCTGGTATTGTCCATAAACAGGTACGGCATCTCAGAAGGAACAAGCCATTCACCTGGTCGTACCTTAAATCCTGCGCCGGAGACAGCCTGAAGAACAACGGGCGCCTGCTGCCCACGGACACGATCCTGCCCGGCCGCGTCTGCCGCTATCTTGTCCGGCCTGAGAAGACGCACAGGCAGGCTCCGATCGAAAAGCCAAGACAGCCGGCCCATGAGATCCGGAAAGGCCACGCTCTCGAGCTCGCCCAGGTCAACATAGCGCGCAAAGAGCTGAAACGGCTCCGTGGCACTCACCGATTCCAGAGAGTTGTCTATGAAGTCGCGCGGGTTGACACCAATAACAACTGCCGCAGGCTTCAATGTCCCGGTAAAAAGCGCGCTGGCAACCAGATACGCATCTCCCGCCATGAATGCCCCCATAGACCAGTTGAAGACCTCTATAGGCCGTCTGCCTCTGCATGTCAGCTCGCTGGCAAGCGTAGCTGCATGCCTGAAGCGTACACAATCGAGCGTACGCCCAAGAACGCGCGCATCGCAGGAGAAGCTGGCTGTGGCCATCTGAGAGCTTCCCATTAGCACCACATTTGGTGGCTCCTTCTGATCTAAATAAGCCCTGGCAATCCACCATGTCCATGTGCGCGCCAAAGCCATCCTGAGAGCCGATGGCGACAATAGCTCTCCAGCGTGCGGACGCGGCATGGCGTTTACGACAGGATAGAACCAGAGATTGATAAGGAGAAAAAAAACAAACGCGGCAATGGAGCGACTGCCTGCTGTATCCGGTCCGCATGTGCCGTCGGTGGCTTTTGCCAAGCCTTCATCCTCTCTGACGCTCATCTATCAGTACACGCCATCCCTTGTCGATTTGGCAAGTGTGTGCTGCCGCTTGAGTTTCTCCCCGGCCAGAGCCAGAGCGCTTGAAGCCTTGTGGTCGGAGGCAACAGACCTGACCAGCGCATCCATCAGCTTGCGCCCACCGAAGCCGTTCATATGCACACTATCGTAGAAATCCTCTCTCTGGTACTGCGAAAACTCACACAAATCGTAAAAGCTCACTCCGGCCTCAAAGGAGATCCGGGTCATATCCTGCAGATAATAGAAATATGCGCCTGGAGGGAGGAGCGCTGCGTTTGAGAGCATGATCGGCATGTTGACCAGAACCAGCTCAATCCCCTCCCTGCGGCAGAACTCCATGATCTTCTTCAAGAAATAAACCTGCAACTTGTAAGTATCAGGATCGGGACTTTTGTACCTCTGTAGATACTCAGCTGTATTGTCTTTAAAAGTCCTGGCCGCTTCCTCCCTGGTAATCGGGCATGATTTCATACCATCGAAGCGGAGCTCTTGAGGCTTGTAACCTGGTAGAAGGCTGACCCGATCCCACCAGGTGAAGGGCGGATTTCGGTAAGGCTTCGGCAAGAAACCATCGAGTACCTTGCCAACCAGACCGTCGCAAGCCATTTGAATATCAAGAGAGTAGCCATAAAGATACAGTCCGCGCTCGAGCCACCAGTTGAGCCTGGTCCAGGCTGAACGGAGGTATCTGCTGGCGACATCATCAATGTTTACCAGCCTGCGAAAATACTGAAACGGCTCCGTTTCGCTGGGCCCCTGGAGCGTGGAGTCTATGAAATCACGAGGCGAGATGCCGTAGATAACAATCTCGGGGCGGTTATGCTCGGCTACCATGGCGCGCAAAGTAAGATAAGCATCCGATGGCATCTGACCCGGAGAAGAGAGATTGAAAGTATTGAAAGCCCCGCCGAACCTTGCCCTCAATTGATGGTCCAGGTAAGCAACCCGATGGTAACGCGTCATATCGACGCTGCGCTTAAGATAGTTGGCATCGCAACCAGCAATAGCAGACACCATCAATGATGACCCTAAAAGAGCAACATTGTATATCCTCTCGTCATCTCGCAAGTCCTGGAACATCCACCAGTTCCAGCCCCTGTACGGCAGCTGTGAGCGATCGAAATCGAAGGGAGTAGCATAAGACAGCCATGCATTGAGGCAGAGAAACACCATCAAAGACATCAGATAAGCAGAGCCGACCGAACGCCCGGTCCACCTGAAGGTGCTGCCCTTGTTCAACCCGCTCACTGTCTCTCCTCAAAAGTCAAAAGCAACGCTGCCTTAAATGCGCGGCCCGGGAACGTCTGTCAGGGCGCGCTTGACCCCTTCGCCCGGGAAGCTGCCTGGTCTGCCATGTACTACATGAGCATAATAGCGCTGCCTCCCTGAATTCAGAGCCGCTTTCACCAGGCGGTCAGATGCCAATCTCGCAATCAGGAGATCGAGCAACTTTCTGCCACCACCGGAATGCAAATGCACGGTGTCCATAAAATCCTGCCGTGAGAAGCTACCGCCTGCCTCCAGATCGACCAGGGACGCTCCCTTTGCCAGACTCAGCGCCCGGACGCTCTGACAGTAAGCCATATAAGCCTGCCGGCTGAGCAGGCGCTGATTAATATCAGTTATTGGCATGAGCACGACAACAACGTGCATGCCCCTTTGCCTGGCAATATTGAGTAGGTCCGCCAGGAAACCCATCTGGGTTACAAAGGTCTCCCACCTGACCTGCCCGTATCGCTTGGCATACTCACTTGCGTTATCGACAAAGCCGGTATCACTATACGGATCAGCAACGGGACGGAAGAACGCCTCTCCCCGGCACAGCTCTCCCTGCTTGTATTCGGGCAGGAGCTGCCTTCTCAAGTTAATCGAGCCTCCATCAGCATTTTTCACAAATGGCTTGGCTCCAGCCAGTAAGGACTCTACGTATCTCGCAAGACTCACTCCCAGGTACTGCCGATTGCCGGATAAATAGACCAACCTGTCAATCTCCCAGCCGAGCCGCAACATGAGATCTGGCATCGCTGCCTCCTGCACATGCGCTGTGTCCCCGAAACGGCTTAGCTTGCGAAATAAATCGGTAGCAGAAGGACTGGGCAGGGTACTGTCGATAAAATCACGCGGTCCCAGACCATAGACAATCACATCGGGCTTCTTATCACCATGCAGGAGAAAATTCGCGATGAGATACGCATCCGACGGCATCTGTCCGGGCAGAGCAAAGGTGAAAGTGCTCACAGCTTTGTGGGTTGCCGCCTTGAACTGAGACTCGAAGTAAAGGCTGTGGTGGTGCGCTGTGCCATCAATGCGCTTGCCGATGAAATCGGCATCCACCCCAACCAGCGGCACTAAAACTAGCGAAGAGCCAAGAAAGACAACCCCAGGCCTGTCTGCATTGGTCAGAAAGTCGGAGACGGTCCACGAGGTCCAGGTGGACTCAGGAAAATCAGCCGGATCCATGCTGCCCAGCTTCAAGAGTTGGGCTCCCGTATTGACCAGGACAAAGGCGGCCAGGGCAACTGCTGCCGCGCTAGGGCACCATCTGCATAACCCCTCCGGCAGCCCACCCCTGCCGGCAAAATCAGCCTGCGCACCGCCGACCTCTCTTAGCTGCCGCTCTTGCCGGTCCATCAGAACTGGAAGTAGATAAATCGGGGCGAGTTATCAGGAGAGAAAATTGTAATCAAGCACATAAGAGCCACCATCGCGCCGACCTGAACAAGCCAGGGCGGCTTCCTGTAAAAGCTCTTGTCGTTCAACCAGCTCACCACAAGCTGAGCCAAGAGGAGCGCTGGAATTACAAAAACCAGTGCCGGGAAAATGAGCGGGTCGCGAATCTGCAACACCATCAGTTGCGAGAGGCTGAAGTGAAGCAGCTGCGCGGGGGCAGCCAGCATCTTGACAATCATGCTGCTTGCCGTGCCCATCGTCTCAGCCCGGAAGAGAACCCAGCCGATTGTCATGAGCTGGAAGGTGACTACAACAGACACCCAGTGGTAGAGCCGGCTGGCCATGATCGGCTTGAGGAAAGACAGCCTGCCGGCGGCCTGAGTGTATTCCCTGTGCAGGATGAGCAAAACCCCCTGGTAGACTCCCCACCAGACAAAGTGCCAGGCGGCGCCATGCCAGAGCCCGCCCAGAGCCATGGTGATAAAAAGGTTTCTGTAGTTGAGCCATTTGCTCAGCCGAGAACCTCCCAAGGGAATGTAGAGATAGTCGCGCAGCCAGGTCGAGAGGCTAATATGCCAGCGGTGCCAGAAGTCGGAGACGTTGGCGGCTATATACGGCAGGTTGAAGTTAATCGGCACGCGATAGCCAAACAGAAGCGCCGAACCCCGGGCGATATCGGTGTAGCCAGCAAAATCAAAGAAGATCTGAAAGGCAAATGCATAAGCGACCAGCCAGAGGTCAAGACCAGAGAATCGCTCGGGATGATTGAAGCCGGCCTGCACCACCAATGCCAGATTGTCGGCAAGGATAACCTTCTTGAAGAGCCCAAGCAGGATGAGCTGCATGCCCTCATCCAGGTACTCCCATTTGAAGCTGAGCTTTTTTGCCAGCTGTGGCACAAAGTCCTGATACCGCTTGATCGGACCGGCAATTTGAGTCGGGAAGAAAGCCGGAAAGAGCGCAAATTTGATGAAGTTGCCGATGATCGGATGCCCGCGATAGACATCCACCGCGTAATGTATGAACTCAAAGACAAAAAAGGAGATGCCCAGGGGCAGAATGATGTGCAGGTGCGGCTCCTTCCAGTCAATGCCGGCTAACCAGAGACCGCCTTTAACCGTGCCGATAGTGAAATACGCATACTTAAAGATGCCAAGAATAATTAGATTCGCTGCCAGGACAAGCGCCAGCATGAGCTTTTTGCCCCTGGCGGTTGTCGCCCTGGCTATCAGCGGAACCAGGAAGAAGTTAGCAATGGTGAGACCGCCGATGAGAAAGCCATAGATGGGTCGCCAGGAGCAGTAAAAGACATAGCTTGCCACCAGAAGGAGTGGCAGTCTTATGCGTTGCGGCACCAGCCAGAAAAGAAGAAATACAGACGGCAGAAAAACCAGATACTGAAGGCTGTTGAATAACAATGCGGAACCTCCTCTTATCTAAGCAGGCCAAGGTTACCGGTATAGTCTGCTATAGAGCATCATGGCCAAAAGGTCCATAAAATACCAGACAAATAGTTTTCAATGGGTCGAGGTCACATAATAATAGCTAGATCTCAAGACTGTTGAGGAAGATCTATTACTCTTAACCTGAAACAATTCCTATGAAAATACCTGCTTACCACGAGTCTGAGCGCTTGCTATCTAACTCTCGTTTCCCTGCCTGGTGAAGCCGCCGGGAATAAGCTGGTAACCGCCACCATACACAGTCTTGATGTACTTTCTCTCTCCACTTTCCAGGCGGGTGCGCAGATGTCGTATATGGACCCGGATGGTATCGACATCGTCATCAGGAGAATATCCCCAGACCTCCTCCAGGAGCTTGCCGGTGGAGACCGTCTGCCCGTGGTGCTGCATCAGGCAGTGGAGGATCTCAAATTCTGTCGGGGTTAGCTTGACAATCTTGTCGGCGACTTTGGCCTGCAGATTCTCAGGAATGAGCGTTATCTCACCAGCCGTGAGTATCTCCGGCAGCGATGCCGACTCCGGAACTGATCCTGCCCGACGCAGGAGAGCCCGCACTCTTACCTGCAACTCCGGTATCTCGAAGGGCTTTACCAGATAGTCATCAGCGCCTGAGTCGAACCCTGTCACCTTGTCCTTGGTCATCCCCAGCGCCGTAAGCATGAGCACCGGAATCAAATGCGTGGAAGGATTCTGGCGCAAGCGCTGGCAGACAGTGAAGCCGTCCAGATCAGGCATCATGATGTCGAGAATTACAAGATCAGGACGATTCTGCTGGGCAAGAGCCAGCCCCCTAATACCGTCTGCGGCTACCAGCACCTGGTGTCCCAGAAGCTCCAGATTTATCTTGACAAGCTCGGCGATCGCCTGATCGTCATCGATTACCAGAATTCTGCTCAATTTACGCTCCCCTGGTTTGCTACCGGCCAACTGCCTGACCTTCATCCGCTGACACTTAATTTTACTGGAACTTTAATGAGCTGCCCCTGGCGCGAAACCCCGAGGGTGACAACCTGCCCGGGACGCTTGGATTCGATGTAGGAGAGGAGGTCATCCACGTTCCGGACCGGCAGACCATCAACGCTGACTATGATGTCAGCAGCCTGGCTGTCTATGTTCCGTACGGTAAAGGGTCCGTGCCGGTAGAGGCGCACAGCCGGGCCTGATATTCCTGCCCTGTCTGCCGGTCCTCCGGGCTGAATGTTAATCACGCGCAACCCGGAATCCGTCGGCTGCACCATGGCAATACCCAGGTCAGGCCTGATTACCCTGCCATGCGCAATCAGCTGCGGCACGATCCGCCTGGCCACATTGACCGGAATGGCAAAGCCGATGCCCGCCGACTGCCCCGAGCGGCTGAGAATTGCAGTATTGATGCCTACCATGCGGCCGGCCCTGTCTAGCAGTGGTCCGCCTGAGTTGCCTGGATTGATAGCCGCATCAGTCTGGATTATCCCCTTGATGAGCCTTCCGCCTTCGGTGCGCAGCGTTCGGCCCAGGCTGGAGACGATCCCCTGAGTGAGGGTGCGCTCCAGTCCAAAAGGATTGCCAATAGCCAGCACCTTCTTGCCAACTTCGAGCTGAGATGAGTCTCCAAACGGTATCACGGTCAATTTGGCCCCTGGCGGGGGATTGATTTTCACCACAGCAATATCGTTGGCAGGGTCCTGCCCGACGATACGAGCCGGCAGGATTGTGCCGTCAAAGAGGGTCACCCGCACAATCTGGTGCCCCTCAAGAACGTGATTGTTCGTGAGCACATACCCGTCGGGATGAATAATCGAACCTGAGCCTGAGCCTTTGCGCGGCAAGATATTGAAATAAAGCTCCTCAGGAGATGCCAGAGTAGTGATGTTGATAACAGCCCTGTTAAGAGCCTTGTATACCCGTATGGTATTCTCCTCGTCGCTCGAGACTGCCTTCGGGATCGCCGCGGCAGTGAGGCTCTTTTTCAAATGCTGCTCAATTTCGTTGACTGAGGGACGCCCAGGAACCGCTGTCCGGGTTTCCGCCTGTGCCAGCTCAGCGCTGTTGCGCGACTCGGCCAGCTGGGCAGTGCTTGCAGTGCAACAGGCACAGAAAACAAGGATTATCAACCTTCTGGAAGCGTCGCTCTCCGTCTCATCACTATCGCAAGTAGTTTTCTCGCCTGCTGATCCTCGCGTGGTCTCTTGCCGCCCTATGCGCGGCTCCCTTCCTTGAAGAAGCCTGCCTATGTTGGCGCGGTGTCTCCAGATGACGTAAGCAGCCCCGACAGCAACGTAGAGCGTATAGCTCAATGGAGCGCCGGCAAGATGCATGAAAAGCACTGCGGAAACGACAGCTGTCATGGAAGAGAGAGACACAATTCTGGTAAGTGCCAGCACCCCACACCAGACAGACAACGTCAAACCAGCCACCAGAGGCGCAAGCGCCAGCACCGTCCCCAGACCTGTAGCTGCGCTCTTGCCACCGGCAAAGCCCAGGAAGATCGATCTGCTATGACCGATGACGGCGGCTAGCGCCACCACAGGCGGTATCCATTGACTGTACAAGAGCCAGGAGGTCCCCCCGGCAGCCTCATGGCCAGCAGCCAGATAAATCCCCAGCATAACCGGCACATAACCTTTGAGAATATCCAGGGCAAGCACCAGGGCAGCCGCGCCTGCCCCTGCTGCACGCAAGACATTGGTAGCACCGGTTGAGCCGCTTCCCACCGTCTTTATATCAATCCCTTTGAGCCAGCGCACAATCCAGTAGCCAAACGGCAGAGCCCCTAAAACATAGGAGCCGATGATTAGGCAAGCAAAAGCAAACATAAATTCTCCCTTTTGACTCGGCTCACCGCCTCCTGGGCTTCGATCGCGTGAGGATCCGCAAAGGAGCGCCGGAAAATCCGAAGGCCTCGCGCAGCTTGCGCTCCAGATATGCCCGGTAATTGTCTGTCAGCAGCTTGCCGTCATTGACAAAGAAAGCAAAGGTAGGAGGAGCAACCGATACCTGTGTTGCGTAGTAAATGCGCAGTCTCGCTCCACGCTTCCCAGAGGGCGGCGGTACAAGCGCCTGCGCTTCCTGCACAATCTGATTAAGGGGCGATGTGCCGATCCGTCGCCGACTTTCAGAGCAGGCGCGCTCACAGGACTCCAAAATCCTGGCAATGCGCGCTCTCTTGGCTGCGCTGACAAAC
>CAYPBX010000014.1:0-3014 GCA_964409075.1 uncultured Candidatus Obscuribacterales bacterium | reverse complement strand
CACCTCGGCATGCCCGATCTGGGCGAGCTCCTCGGCGGCCCGGACTGCAAAAGCTTTCATAACGCCGGAGGTACGCTGGGCTACCAGATCCCATTTATTGTAAACGACAACCACGGCTTTGCCAGCCTCGACAATCTTGGCGACTATCCTCCGGTCCTGGTCTGCAATCGGCTCAGATGCGTCCAGGAGAAGAACCGCCACGTCCGCTCTTGAGATAGCCTTATGAGATCTGACTACCGAGAAGGCTTCCACCCCGTATGGCACCTTCGATCTCCTGCGGATTCCGGCAGTGTCAATAAGGGTAATCATTCTACCGCCATGGTCAACAACGGTATCAGTAGCATCACGAGTAGTACCGGGCTCAGGAGCAACCAGACAGCGGTTATGACCGCAGAGGAGGTTAACCACAGACGACTTTCCGACATTCGGGCGACCGACGATCGCAACTGAAAATGGTGCGGCATCCGCCTCCGGACCTGCAGTATCGCCTTCGGCTGAATTCAGATCAGGAGCAGGCGGGCCGGCTGCCCAGCTCGGGAAGAGATCGACCAGCCGATCAAGCAGGTCTCCTACACCACCAGTTCCGCGCAGCGAAGACAGGTGATACGGTTCGCCAATCCCCAGCTTGTAAAAGTCCGCCTTGTTCACCTCCTCCTCCAGCCGATCGATCTTGTTAACGGCCAGCACCACCGGCTTGTCGCTGCGCCTCAAGAGATTGGCCACGTTCTCGTCCTCGCCTGTGACACCGTCCTTGCCGTCAACCATGAAAATGATCACGTCGGCCTGCGCTATAGCCGCTTCGACCTGGCGGGCTACCAGCAACTCCATCGAATCGGCCGAACCGGTGACCATACCACCGGTGTCGACAAGCAGAAACTCATGCCCTGCCCACTCGCCATCGCTGTAATTGAGGTCGCGCGTCACCCCCGGCGTATGATCGACAATGGCTCTCCGACCACCTACACAACGATTGAAAAAAGTCGACTTGCCGACGTTCGGCCTGCCCACGATAGCAACCACCGGCTTGGGCATAACACCTCCACAGTGGCCTTACATTGTACGGCACGGCAAGATCACAGCTTAAGAAGCAAGCCTCACTCGCCAATTGGCTCCTCCTCATTCTCCTGCGACTTCTCAGCAGAAGTTTCCTTGCCGGGATCTCTGTCGGCAGCCTTGCCAGGCTCGCGCGCTGAACCAAACCGCTTGCCCAGCTTGGGCTCGCGCGCCTGCAACCAGCTCATGAGAATATCCTTGGCTCTGTTCAGGTAGACAGCCCCCTCAGTATTGCCGCCCAGATCAGGATGGCCAGCCGGAGCTGCCATCTCATGCTTCCAGGCCTTCTGCACCGACTCCAGCGAAAGCTCATCAGGGCGCAACCCTAGAACCAGGCAGGCCTTGCGTACATCAGGAGGAATTACACGGACGAGATTCCCGCCATCGGCCGCCGCTTCGCTGGTCGGTTTGCCCGAGCCGACAAACCTTCTGGCACCCGGCGGTTTCTCCGCTGCTACCTCCTTGCCCTCTCCCTCGGACTCAGCAGGCTGCCGCACGAAGCGCTGCTTGAGCAGATCTCTGAGCTCCTCCTCGCTAAAGCTCGTGCCTGGCTTGTCAGCTACATACTCGCTGGGTATATACTTCTGCCGCCTGGCTGTCCCGGCAGACTCGGCATCACCGCCGCCTCGATCATCCTCCAGAAGGCAGCCAGGGGCATCATCAGCAGTACCACCTGTGCCATCAGCCTCGTAACAAAAATCAGCGAAGCCGGTAGGATGTATATCCATGAGTGCCTCAGCACCCGCCTGGACAAGCGGATCGCCAGCCAGGGCGCCGCAGCTGTGGGCAGCTTGCTGCCTACCTTCGCCAGCCTCGGGAGCTTTCTGCCCAGGTACCGCGGAAGGTTCTTCAAAAAAATCTGTCGACCCCGGCTGCTCGGTCTCGGGCAGATCCAAACCGAGAAAGCTCTCTGCACCGGGAGTTGCCGTCCAGTCCTCATCGAGGCAGACACTCTCATCGGGAACTGCTGCGCCGCAAGCAGCGCTTTTTACCAGATGCGGATCGATTGCGTCACAATACTCTTGCCCTGCCTCTGCCATCATTGTCTGAGTCAGACTCTCTGGTACCAGCCTCAGGAACTCAAGCTGGCTTTTCAGTTCATTGATCCTTTCTGCCAGCTCCTTAAGACGCCTCCCCACATCCTCCTCACGCAAGCCAGAGGAGCCGTGCGCCGCCCGTATTAAGTCCATCAGCTCTCGGCTGCGATAGAGCCTGGGTAGAGACAACTTGAGCTGGTCGGCAACAGTATAGAGATTGACATCCCAGCCTCTCTCCCGCACTACCTCAATGGCAGCCAGGACAGCCTCTGGATCTATATTGTTCTCTGGACTCTTCAGTTCATCGGTCATAATAGACACACCACCCTGCCGGCCACCTTAAAGAGTTAACAGCCAGGATAAGCTCAATATTCCCGCTCCCCAAGGTCTGCACCCAGGCGTCCCTCGGCCCTTACCACTTTTCTTTTAATTTACTATGCCCGGGCAGTTGCTGACCAGATAGCCTTTTGGCTAAAGTTATTTGAGCTGCCTTGCGTAAGGCTAAGATATGCCCGCCCGGCTACCCATAAGGTGTCTCGATGACCGCGCACAAAATGGTTAGAGCACGTGTGACCGGACGCGTTCAGGGGGTCTTCTATCGGCAAACAACAAAGGAGAAGGCAAGCGCGCTCCGCCTGTCTGGATGGGTGAGAAATATGGCCGACGGCAGCGTTCTCATCGAGGCTGCAGGAGATCCGGATCAGGTGGAAGCGCTTGTCACCTGGCTGAGCGAGGGACCACCTGCCGCCCGGGTCGAGCGCGTGGAGATAGAGACGGAAGAGACACTGATAAGCGAAATTCCTCCTGCCAGGCCATGCTTTGAGATCCGCTAACCTGGTATACATTCACTCCCGGGTGTCTGCGTTCGACAGGGAGCGGTTGTGTGGCGCCTCGGAGGAAAATGCGTGGCAAGCCGCTCAGCAC
>CAYPBX010000013.1:8891-14512 GCA_964409075.1 uncultured Candidatus Obscuribacterales bacterium | reverse complement strand
ACCTCGGTACAGGCCGTTTATGTGCCGGCTGATGATCTGACAGATCCTGCTCCTGCCACCACATTCGGTCACCTCGATGCCACAACAGTGCTAAGCCGCCAGATAGCCGAGCTGGGGATTTATCCTGCTGTAGATCCCCTGGGCAGCACCTCGACGGCGCTCAAGCTGGAGGTGGTCGGCCAGGAGCACTACGAGGTTGCTGCCGGCGTGCAGCAGACGCTGCAACGTTACAAAGATCTTCAGGACATTATTGCCATTCTTGGAATGGATGAGCTCTCCGCCGAGGACAAGCTGACCGTTGTCCGGGCACGGAAGATCCAGCGTTTCTTGAGCCAGCCTCTCTTCGTCGCCAGCCAGTTCACAGGCCGAGACGGGCGTTATGTCGGGCTTGCCGAGACTATTTCCGGCTTCAAGCAGATATTGGACGGAGAGCTCGACGAGCTGCCTGAGCAGGCTTTCTACATGGTAGGGAATATCGACGAGGCCAGGAGCCAGGCAGAAGCTCTGGCAGGTAGCCAATGACAAGAAAAGTCAAGGAACGCAAGGCCGTCGGCAGAAAAGAGCCGGACACAGTCGGGGCGGGTAGCGAGACCGCCCAGCCCCCGCGGCGTGTATTTCTTTTCGGCCGGCTGGAAAATGAGGTCACCTTACCTGCAATCAAGCGACTCTTGAAGCTGGGGAAGCGGCATGGTGATCAGCCGATTGATCTTTACATCAACTCCTCCGGTGGCAATGGCTATAACTCGGATGCCATTATCGCCGCCATTCACTGCCTGCCGGTGCCCGTGAATACAATCTGCCTCGGGCATGCGCTCTCTGGCGCTTGCGAGATCCTGGCTTCGGGCACGGGACAAAGGGCAGCTTACGAGTTTGCGACACTCATGTTTCACCAGACCCTCTGGGAGGCCGACGGCGACATCACCAATCTGGAGATACAAGCGGCTCAAGGGCAGCGCTTCCGGCAAGCGCAGGTGGAGCTAATCCATCGCTGTACAGGACAGGCTCGCGAGACAGTCAGGCGTGATATCGAGCGTGACTATTATCTGTCGGCTTACGATGCCCTCGAATACGGTATCATCGATCGCGTCATCACGCACACAAGCTCGCGCGGGCAGTCGATTAGCCGTCGACGCCACTCGGTAAGGCCCAAGGGCGGCCGAACCAGTGGCAGGAAGTAATCGGGGAGGCGCTTTGACTGCGGCGGTGCACATGAACACCAGGCTAAAACTCAGGGTGATCACGCCGGAGCGAGTGCTTCTTGACGAGGAGGCGGTAGAGCAGGTGGTGGCGACTGCTGTCGATGGACAGCTCTCTGTGTTGCCTGAGCATGAGCCGCTGGTGACTTCCCTGGCAATTGATCTTGTGCGTTACCGCATCGGTGGGGAGGATCGCTCGGCAGTTGTGATGGGTGGGGTATTGGAGGTCTCCAGAGGGAATACGGTGACCATACTGAGCGATCTAGCCGAGCTTGACATAGAAGTCGACGAGGCGCGGGCGCGCAAGCGCAAGGAGCGGGCTGAGGCCGAGAAGATGCAGAAGGTCGATAAGCTGGATGTCTATCTGGCCGAGATGTCCATCTCCAAGGCGATAGCGAGACTGAAGGCGGCCGAGCTCGCCCGCGATCGCAAGGCTCGGGCCAGGCAGTACCGGTTGTGACCTCTACCGTTTTGCTGGCAAAAGCAACAATACCGATTTTACCCTGGTCTCTGGTGTTCGACTGCAAACAGCCGTGCCGGTAGGTTTATCCTCTGGCGCTGCCGTGGAGCCTCTTTTCTTCCTGGGGATTGAAAGTATATACATGGATGTCGAGGAGCCGCCGTCCAGATTGAGGGCTTTGCTGCAGCCAAGATCTTTCAGCAGGGCAGCAAGATCTGCTACCGTCATTCCCTTTGCCCCTTCTTGCTGCATGCCGCCGGAGATACAGATGAGCATGGCGTAGCCGTCGGCCGTGATACCAAAAGCGGTTCGACCTGCCTCCTTCTGCGATCCAATGCTGTCTGTTTCCGTGCCGTCTGGGTTGAGCCTGACAAACGCCTCTTCCTTTAAGGTCAGCTCAGGCAGGAGCCGGGGTCCGCCCTGCAAGGAATGGAGGAGTGTAAGGCCTTGGGCGGGCGGCTCGTTGTGTCGTTGTATATCAAGCAGCATCTGCCCGGAAGCATCTTCGAGCACGCGCAGCTCGCAGCGGTTGAAAATCTGCTCCAGGTGGGGCTTGAGCTTCGGGTTGCCGGTCAGAGCCTGGTTTGTGTGTGGGTCGCAAACTGTTTTGCCGTCAATGACGATAAAGCTGGTGCTCTCGCCATCGGCGAGGTTGAAAAATCCTCCGTTGACAGCAGCTGAGGCGTTTTCCGCTCTGGCTCTGTCAGACAGCGGGGCCGTGGGGTTGTTTACAGCAGGACGGAGCTGCCAGGCTCTGGAGTTCATATTGATCACAACCAGATGAGCAGTGCTACCGTTTGTGGTGACAAAGGAGTAGTAGATGGCGCCGTCGGCTGGTGCCAGATACAGAGGCTGAGGCAGCTCTCGCCATGGTGGTGTAGCGGTGCTGGGCTTGTCGAGCGCTGCTGCCGGCCCAAGGCAGACCAGCCAGGATACCAAGATCGGCAGGAGAACAACGTTCAATAATTTAAGCAGTTTCTCTTTCCCGAAGAGCATCTACAACTATGCCTCCAGTGAGCATTAATTGAATCTAGATCCTCTCACATCTGCTCTTGCCTGTCCTGAAGTCAAGCGCCCCTGCCCATCCGAAACAGAAAGCGCGGTTGCCAAATCGCCACAGGACCAAATGACCCAAGGGTGCAGCGCAGCAAGCCCGGAGCGATTAAAGAAAAGCGGGACCGACTCAGGTCGGTCCCGCTTTTTGTCGCGTTTAAGCGTTACTCCTCGAGGTTTACCCAGACGCTCTTGATCTGCGTGTAGAGCTCGATTGAGTGTTTGCCCAGCTCACGGCCGTAGCCGCTCATCTTATAGCCGCCAAACGGTACCGCCGGATCGAAGGCGTTGAAGCAGTTCACCCAGATAGTGCCTGCCTTGATGTGGCTGGCTAGCTTGTGCGCCTTCTTGATGTTGTTGGTCCAGACCGCCCCGGACAGGCCGTATGTGGTCTTGTTGGCCTCGGCAGCCACCTCTTCGATCGTGTCGAAGGGGATGACCGAGAGGACCGGACCGAAGACCTCCTCCTGGGCGATACGCATTTTGTTGTTGACGCCCTTGAAGATGGTCGGCTTGACGAAGTAACCGTCTTTGAGCTCGCCACCAGGTTGGTCGCCGCCGCAGACAAGCTTGGCGCCTTCCTTCTTGGCGATCTCGATGTAGTCCAGGATGCGCTTGACCTGGTCCCTGGAGACCTGAGGCCCAATCTGGGTCTTCTCGTCCAGTCCCGGTCCCTGGCGCATCTTGGAGGCCTTGTCGGAGAGCTTCTCCAGGAATTCGTCGTGGACCTTCTTCTCCAGGAAGAGCCGCGATCCCGCACAGCATACCTGGCCCTGATTGAAGAAGATGCCCATGATTGCTCCCTTGATAGCAGCCTCCATGTCGGCGTCAGCAAAGACAATGTTCGGTGCCTTGCCGCCCAGCTCAAGCGACACACGCTTCAGGTTGCCAGCCGAGTACTCGAGGATGTGCCGGCCTGTCTTGTCCTCGCCTGTGAAGGCTATCTTGTCGACATCCATATGGCGGGCAAGCGCTTCGCCTGCAGCGTCAGGTCCGAAGCCTGTGACTACATTGACTACCCCGTCCGGGAAGCCCAGGTCACAGATGATCTCGCCGAGGCGGATGGCGGAAAGCGGGGTCTGCTCGGCAGGCTTCAATACAAGCGTGTTGCCGCAAGCAAGGGCCGGACCAAGTTTCCAGGCTGCCATCAGCAGCGGGAAGTTCCAGGGAATGATCTGTCCGACCACTCCAACAGGCTCGCGCAGCGTGTAGGTGAAGAAGCTCTGGTTGACATTCGTTGTCTCGCCTTCCAGCTTCGTGCACCAGCCAGCATAATAGCGAAACGTCTCCACAACCTGAGGGATATCGACGTAGCGCGACTCGCGAATCGGCTTGCCGTTGTCGAGGGTTTCGAGCTGGGCGAACTCCTCGGCCCTCTTTTCAATCTCATCAGCCAGGCGGTAGAGTAGATGTCCTCTTTCTGTGGCTCTGAGCTTGCGCCAGGGACCTTCTTCGAAAGCCTTGCGAGCAGCTTTGACTGCCCGGTCGACATCCTCTTTGTTGCCTTCGGCGACTTCACAAAGCACCGCGTCATTAGCGGGATTGTGTGTCTTGAAGGTCTTGCCCGAGGCGGACGGCACCCATTTGCCCCCGATGAGGAGCTTGTGGGGACCTCTGCGCAGGAATTCGGAGCACTTCAGCTCCTTTTCTAGAGTAGTAGTCACGCTTAAACCCTCCAGATTGGTTGATGTTTCAATAATCAGCAACCGGAGCCCGGGACCGGTCCCGATTTCCTGATTTAGCTCATCATCTCCTGAATTTCAATTGCCAAGGCAAATGCTAACGGAGGCTTAATATTGCTCTTTACGTTGAGTTTAAGTCGCGGGTTGAAGTTTTAAGGTGGCCGCGGGCGATCGTCCTGGAAACATCTGCTGAATATGATACTGCATATGATACTGCATATGATACTGCCTGGTTGAAAGCGCAGATTCAGCCCAGTTCCTTCCCGGCCGCGGGACTGACGGCGTCTCGGCCCGTTTTTGCTTCACAGGATTTGTTTTATAAGCGGTACCGTGATATTCAGGGCGATTGCGTAACATCTACATCTAGCTGTTTCCCGCAAGGACTGCCGGAAACAGCTGCTGATGCTGAGCGCAGTGGATCTGTCGGCGCTATCGCTTTCCAGATTTAGCAGCAGCCGCGGTCTCCTTCTGTACCTGGTTGGCGGCAGTCTCAGGCAGGCCGTGTTATCTTGTTGGTGTGGGATATTTAAAACTGGACTTCCTCTTGGACCGGAGCCGTGCTCATATGCAGGGCGGGAAAAATGCTTCCCCGTTCATAATGGCCGTTGTCCTGGCTGGCTGGATTCTCTTCGGCACGAGTGTTTGCCCCTTCCAGATCGCCCAGTGCAAAGGTAAGCCGACGGCCGGTCGCAAGATGCAGGTGGGGGAGCTCTTTTTCTTCAACGGAAACATCGATGGTGCCATCGGCGCCTTCCGCCAGGCGCTCGCTTTGAAGCCGGACTTCTGGCAGGCACACCTCAATCTTGTCAATATGTACATACAGAAGGGGGATTTCTCCGAGGCTATCAAAGAATGCCATGCGGTCTTAAAGTTCAAGCCGAAGCACAAGGAGATAAGGCTCATACTGGGCAATCTCTTGAGAGCTGAAGGCGATCTTGATGGCGCCGAGGGGCATCTCAGGCTCGCCTTGGAGCATGGAGCCAACAAGCCGGTGGCTCACAACTTTCTGGGGGTGACACTGCTGCAAAAGGGCGATCTTGATGGAGCACATGAGCACCTCTTGAAGGCTGTGGAGAAACAGAAGCGGTTTCCTGATGCACATTTGAGCCTTGGCATTGTCAGATTTAAAAAAGGCGATCTGAAAGGCGCGCTTGCGTCGCTGGATACTGCTGCCAAGCACAAGGGTAAATTTCCTGAGGCTCATAATGCCAAAGGCGACATTCTCGCTTC
>CAYPBX010000013.1:7698-8881 GCA_964409075.1 uncultured Candidatus Obscuribacterales bacterium | reverse complement strand
CAGCCGACCGTTGGCAGGAGGCGCTTGCCGAGTACAAGCTGGCTGTCGAGGAGAATTCGCATTATGCGCAGGGCTGGGCATCGCTTGGTAATGCGCATCTGAAGCTGGGCAACATTGAGCCAGGCAAGGAAGCGTTTGCCACTGCCAAGAGACTGAATCCTAAAGACAAGAATGTGCGCTTAGGCCTGGCGCTTGTATATGAGAAGGCGGGAGAAACTAACAAGGCAGCAGCCGAGTTCGAGCACGCGCTTCTTCTGGAGCCGGATGCTTCCGTGCGTGCGCGCATTCAGGCACGCGTCGCTCAACTGCGCCGTACATCCGGACCGCTGCCCTTGTATGTCCCGGGCATGATGCCTGGCATGACACAGCCCTTGTTTGGCGGCAAGTCCTTTGCCAGCATGATTAAGGTCGAGCCGCCAGCCTCTGCCTCTACGGTGCGCAAACAAAAGAATTGATCGCGGTACCGATCAAGCGAATTTGGGCTTGAACTCGGGAGTTTTGTCCGGTCCGCTGCCCGGGACTTCTTCCCCGCTTCCCTTGCTTGCCGCCGGCTCCTTCTCCTGCCCCTCGACAGTTAGAGTTATGCCTTCCCCCGGTGCTCCTGGAGGGTCTTCACTGCCCTCATCGGCTTCTGAGCCGTCCTTAAGCTTGGCATCGACCTGCCGCATGATCTCTTGAACCTCTTTAGCGTCAAGCGTCTCCTTCTTGACCAGCACTTCTACGATGGCATCCATATGCGGGCGGTGACTGGAGAGCAGCTCCTGGACGCGCTTGTACTGATCGCTTACTATTCTCGTAACCTCTTCGTCGATGAGAGCAGCGACGTTTTCTCCGTAGTCCCGCTCGTGCCCGAAGTCGCGCCCCAAAAAAACATGCTCGTGGCGCTTGCCGAAGGTCAATGGACCGAGCCGATCGCTCATACCAAACTCGGTGACCATGCGCCGGGCTAGCTTTGTTGATTTTTCCAGATCGTTTTGTGCCCCGGTTGTAATCTCGCCATAAACAATCTCCTCCGCTACCCGCCCTCCCAGGCTTACCCCGATGCGGTCGAACAGCTGCGAGCGCGTCACATGGGTGGTTATGTCCTCTTCCGGCAGCATCATCGTAAGCCCTGCTGCAAAGCCACGCGGAATGATGGTCAGTTTATGCAGTGGATCGGCATTCTCCAGGAGGACGCACATGA
>CAYPBX010000013.1:0-7688 GCA_964409075.1 uncultured Candidatus Obscuribacterales bacterium | reverse complement strand
ATGAGAGCGTGGCCAACCTCGTGGTAAGCGGTCATTTTCTTGTCCTTTTCGGAGATGATGCGGGTTTTCTTCTCCGGCCCGGCAACTACTTTGTCGATTGCCTGCTCCATGTCAACCATGGCGACCTCCTTCTTGTCGGAGCGGGCGGCAATGAGTGCTGCCTCGTTGATGAGATTGGACAGATCTGCTCCTGTAAAGCCGGGGGTGCGTTTAGCCAGAACCTTAAGATCGACATCTGTCGATAGCGGCTTTCCTTTTGCGTGAACGGAGAGGATCTGCTCCCTGCCTAGAATATCCGGGTGATCGATTATCACCTGCCTGTCGAAGCGTCCTGGTCGCAAAAGCGCTGAGTCCAGGATGTCAGGGCGGTTGGTGGCAGCAACCACAATAATGCCCGATGTTCCTTCAAACCCATCCATCTCAACCAGGAGCTGGTTCAATGTCTGCTCGCGCTCGTCGTGCCCGCCACCCAGGCCGGCCCCGCGCTGACGTCCTACGGCATCAATCTCATCGACAAAGACGATGCAAGGGGCGTGCTTTTTGGCCTGGTCGAACAGATCACGTACCCGGGAGGCGCCGACCCCGACAAACATCTCCACGAAATCCGAGCCTGATATGCTGAAAAACGGCACTCCAGCCTCCCCTGCCACAGCTTTGGCCAGCAACGTCTTGCCTGTGCCAGGAGCGCCTACAAGCAGAACGCCGCGCGGGATGCGGGCACCGAGCGCCTGAAACTTCTCCGGGTTTTTGAGAAAGTCGACAATCTCTTGCAGCTCTTGTTTGGCCTCGTCTATGCCGGCAACATCATTGAAGCTGACATCAACCTTGCTGTCTACCATGAGCTTTGCGCGGCTGCGCCCGAAGCTCATGGCCTGATTGCCGCCTGATTGAGCGGAGCGGAACATAAAGAGGAAGCCGACTAAAAGCAATATAGGTAGAAAGAGGGAGCTTAACATTGAGACCCAGAACCCTGATTTGTCAGGCTCTTTGACCTCCACCGGAATGTTGTTCTGGTTGAGCTTTTTTAAAAGCTCCTCCTTAGCTTCGCTGGGAACAACCACCGACTGCGGGGTGTTGCCGGCAGCGTTTTTCATCCATACTTGAATGACCGACTCGCCGTTGGTAAGCGCCACCTTGTCGATCTGTCCGGTGTCGCCTTTGGCAAGCTCTTTCTGGAGCTGCGAGTAGGTGATCGGCTCAGAGGGCTTATTTATGCTTGTAAGTGAAACGACAAAGACAACCAGAACAACCAGAAGGAAGAAAAAAGCCCCTGTTGTTCCATACTTTCTCATATTAAACCGCTCCCGAAGGCCTGTCATCAAATTATATCATCAGGTCAGATTGACTGAAAGCCGCGTGTGCACTGGGCTCCCGGCTTTCGACCAAACAGTGATGCTTGCTGTGGGCTCTGTGGTCAGGGAGCCACCGGCAGCTTTCCCAATTTCCCCGGGGCTTGTCATTGGCTTCGATACTCTCAAGGGAGTTGATTGGCGATGACAGGGAGTGTTCAGGTTGGGGCAACTCAGCAGATGGTCACTTGTTCCTGGGCCAGATCGAGGAAACTGAGGCGATGCGTTGGCCAGCCGGTTACTCTTACGGCCTCAGACAGCCCGATGCCCGGGATCCAGATAATCTCTGAACCTGAGGCGATGACAACAAGCGGCTTGTGCTGATCCCAGTCTGGCGGCCTGTGGGTGTGGATATACTTCTTGAGCTTGACTGTTTGCTGCATGCCGAAGGGGCGTATTACATCCCCTGCCTTGCGTAAGCGCAGCGTGAGCGGCTGCCGAACGGCCGATAGGTCGACCAGCACCTCTAAGCCTCGGGCATCCGGGGACCAGCGCCGTTGCCCGGGGATCTCGCTGTCGCAATCGATCTGCTCGATGCGCACAGCCTGATTGAGCGGTGCTATGACAGTAATCCCGGGCACGGTCAGGATAACATTTAGATTCTCCAGGGCAGGCAAGGCAGGCCTTTCCTTATGACCATCGACAAAGGTAAGGCTCTGTGGGCTAAACTGTAACTGCCATCTTGAATCCAGGGTTATGGTGGCCTTATTGCCTGCCTGGTAAGCCTTAAGGCAGGCTTCAAGAATATCAACGATGCGCTGGGAGGTAACCTCTACCTGGCGCGATCTTAAGGCCATTGCCAGGGCGCGCGAGGCGATGGCAAAGGGTAGCTCGCTGAGAACGGCCAGCTCCCAGATGTTTTCGTCTTCTCCCTGAGTCAATTGAGTGGCGATCGCTTCTTGCGTCTGCCTGTCGAGATAATCCTCATCTGCCTGAAGAACCTGCCTGAATCGCTCCAGGCGCTCTTGAAAACCAGGAAAGCGCGCCGAGATTATCGGAATTACCTGGTTGCGAATGTAGTTGCGCGTGTAGCGGCTCTGCCGGTTGGTGGAGTCCTGGCAGGCTTTTATGGAACGGCTTGCCAGAAACTGCTGGCAGCTGTCGCGCGTCATGGAAAGCAAGGGTCTGATAAGGCACACGGACCCGGCAAGGAGCCGACAGGGCTTCATGCCTGTCAGTCCGTAGGCGCTCGTGCCACGAAAGAGCCGGAAGAGAAGGGTCTCAATCTGATCGTTTAAGGTATGTCCGCAGGCGATGAAGGCAGCTCGCACCCGTGCTGCGTGCTCAGCCAGCATTCGGTAGCGTATCTGCCTCAAGCTGTCCTCTGCCGGGCTGGCGCTTGTGCCGTCCAGAACAACAAGGTCAACACCAAGCTTTCGACAGAGGTCCAGACAGAACTTCTCGTCCTGCCGAGATTCCTCCCCACGCAGGTGGTGATTGATATGGCAGGCAGCCAGATTAAGCTTCAGCCTTGCTGTCAAATCGCCAAGGGCAAGCAGAAGCGCAGTTGAGTCCGGACCGCCTGACAGCGCAATCAAGAGTCGGCTGGCAGACCGGTCAGGTACTTTGGCATCGGCTGCAAGCGCCCGCCCTGATTCTATGCAGGAAAGCAGATGTTTCTCGACCAGCTCTACAAAAGGATCTGGACTATCGTTTTGCCGGCTATCTGTCCTTAGATCGGTCAAGGTTGCTCCTCCTCTTTATAGGCAAAGCCTGTAAACTGTGCTTAGAGCCAACATTTATGGTAGCAAGAGCCCGATGAAGGTCTCAATGACAGTTGTTCCTGCCGCAGTGAAAATTGTGCTATCTGCTCTAGCCTTTATCTGCCTGCCTGCTGCCGCGGCTGCTGAAAGTGCGGATGCCCAGGGTCCCCTCAAAGGGCGTGTGGAGGAGACCGGTATTGCGCCTGTCAGGCCCGTGCGTTCCTCCAAGCCAGAGCCGGTGCCGGAACCGGTACTGCCGGCAAGACCTGTTTTCGGCAAGGGTAGCGCAGACAGCGCCTCCGGTGGCCTTGAGGCAGCTGTGCGCACCGATGCTGGCAGCCCATGGATTGAGCAGCCGGGCGAGGAGCTCGGCTCAGGCAGCGGACTGTTCGATCCAGAAACCGGGATGTTGAAGGGCCGGGCGACGCTTTCCGACAGGACCTACGGCGGACCGGGAGATCCGGATCTCGATGACCAGGAGCTGATGATTGAGTGGGACCGCTGGCGAAACCGCTTGCTGCATGCCATTCAGTCAGGTATGCAGGAGTCGCTTAACAATCCCAATGAGTCTCGCTTTGTCTGGGATCCGATTAAGCGGATGATGGTAAGCAAATATCCCTTGGGTACCGTTGCCTGGTTCTTCTGCCAGGTGACGCCGGGCAGGCGCATTGTCAATGTCAAGATCAAACAATCATCCGGCTTCGCTGATTACGATCAAGCTGTAATCGATGCTATCCAGGAGCTTGATGGCAGCAGCATTCTTAAATTTCCGGGACGCTCCAGGCGGACAATCGTCAATCAGATAGCCGGTATCCGCACGGCTACTAGCTCCCAGTACCAGTACTTCCAGTTTGGCGATGTCGAGCGGGTGAGGCTCAAGGATCATTGAGAGCCGCGGCTCAAAAGCAAATTTTCAAGGCCCGCTCCTCAACTCGGCTCCAGTTGATATTCTCCAGGCAGGTCTCCAGGTAAGCGCTGAGCTCCGAGCCAAAATCAGCCTGCCAGGCGTGGTCGTAGAGGTGATAACCAGGAGCGGCTGAGCCCCCGAGAGGCTTGAGCGGGCAGAAGTTGGAGGCCGTAAGGCTGCTTGCCAGGGCCGCAGCCTTGCCAAGCAGGGAGCGTCTTGTCAGTTGAATCATGATTGTGAGTTTCTGGCACGGGTCAGAATCGAACTGACGACCTCGCGGTTATGAGTCGCGTGCTCTAACCAACTGAGCTACCGTGCCGCAGACAACGATTATAGTGTTATCCGCCGGGAGTTTGGGTCATACTAAATGAAAGCCTCGTTTTTCGCTGTTTAGAGGTGGGAGTTAATTTTGATTGTCCTTGAGTTAACTGTTTTGTTGATCGTTGGGGTTGTTGTTGTCGTTGGCATGACCAAGGTGGCGGGCCCGATTGCCTCTGCATATGGAGAGCGGTTGCGGATTGGCAGCAACCAGGCAAGTCCGGCAAAGTTAAGGGAGAAGATCGAGCTTCTGGAGGCGGAGGTGTCCGGGCTGCGGGAGGAGGTTAAACAGCTCAGGGAGACGGCCGAGTTTGCCACACGCTTGCTGGAGGCGTCTGCCGGGGGAGAGGCAGGCGGCAGGGATGAACCGGGCGGGGAGCTCAGGCAGGGGAGACCGGGCAGCGCCTGAGAGCGTGCCTGTTCTCTTTGTACCAGGCAACGAAGCGCTGGATGCCGTCTTCAAGCGAGATTGAGGGGTTGTAGCCGAGCAGGCGGCAAGCCTTATCTGTGCTGGCGAAGGTATAGGGAACGTCCCCTCTTTGTGGTGGCTTTTGAACAATGGCGGCCCGCTTTCCCAGCGCCTCCTCCAGATGCGCAATCATCTCCTTGAGCAGGACAGGCTGAGATCGCCCCAGGTTGATGATATCGAAGTCCTTCAGATCGTACTTCATTGCGCCTTCGATACCGTCGATGATGTCGTCGATGTAGGTGTAATCACGCCGACTCGTTCCGTCACCATAAATCTCAATCGGCAGGTCCTGGTCGATCAGCCGGCAAAATTTGTGTATGGCTAGGTCTGGTCTCTGGCGGGGTCCGAAAACCGTGAAAAAGCGCAGGCATACAACCGGCAGTCTGGCTGTATGATGAGCGGCACGGCAGACCAGCTCGGCTGCTGCTTTTGATGCAGCATATGGCGACTGAGGCTGGTCAACGCGATCAGTCTCCAGAAACTCCTCTCCGGAGCGGGCACCATATACGGAGCTGGAGGAGCCGAAGACGAACCTAGTGGAGCGGCTGGAGGCGATGACGCAGTCGAGCAGGTTTTGTGTTCCGCAGATGTTCACATCCAGATATGAGCGCGGCTGTCTCAATGAAGGGCGTACGCCCGCTAGAGCTGCAAGGTGAACGACAACATCAAACGGTCCGTCCGCAAAGACCTTCTCCATCTCTTGCCGGCTGCGTATGTCTCCTTCCACCAGGCGGTAGCTTGGATGCTGGCGGTGACTGCGTATGTTCGCCTGCTTTATCTCGATGCTGTAGAAGTCGTGGAAACTGTCCAGACAGACCACTTGATCCCCGAGCTGCAGGAGGCGGTCGACAAGGTGGCTGCCGATGAAGCCGGCGCCGCCTGTAACTAAGAGGCGACGCGGCCTTTCACTGACCTTGTCGTTCCAGGTCTTCTCTGTCATCTCTTCTCTCTGCCGGCTTGCTTGCCTCTGGCTGCCTGCCGCACGAACTCGGCAAGGAGTGTTTGATTGCCTTTGAGGTCACGCTCGGGGTGCCACTGTACACCGATGGTGAAGATTCTTCCTGGCAGCTCGACTGCCTCGATGATGCCATCTTCAGCGCGTGATACCACCTGCAAATCCTTTCCTAATCTATCGATCGCCTGATGGTGCGAGGTAGGCACCTCGATGCGCTCGTGTCCGTAGATCTCCCGCAGAGAAGATCCGGTCTCCAGCGATACTGCATGTTTAGGAAAGCCGTGCTTCCAGCCGTCTGGTTTTGCGTGCACGACTGCCGATTCAGGCCTTGCCGCTTTGATGTCCTGTATAAGAGTGCCTCCCTGGGCAATATTCATGAGCTGACAGCCGCCGCAGATGCCCAGAAGCGGCAGATCGGTCCGGGTCAGTACTGCCTGCGCCAGGCGTATGTCGAACTCCTCTCGTTGCGGGTCGATCAGCTTGATCGACTCATGCGGCTCCTGACCGTAGAGGGCAGGTGAGTAGTCCAGGCCACCGATGAGGACAACTGCGTCCAGGCACGCGAGCAGGTAGGCCATATCCTCCTGTGCTGCAGGTGGGATCAGGACTGCGCTAGCGCCAGACCGTTGGATGCACTCGTAATAATTGCTATATATCCAGCCTCGGGCAGGTGGTCCTGCCTCCAGATCTATATTGATTCCGATGAGGGGTTTCATGTGCTCAGGGTACATCTAACCTGCGCGGGAGGAGAAGTACCCGAATAAGGTATAACATATTTTCTGGTCGGGTTGGTAGTGAGGGTGCATCTACATTTCTGCCGTGCTTACCGGCACACTTATGTCTTAAGATAGCGGTCAGTATAATTATGCTGTCTGTGTTGGGGAAGTACATATGTTGAAGACAGAGGAACTGAGCCTGCAGGAGATGTACGCGCCTGCGAGCATTTGCTATGGTTGTGGTCCAGCAAACGAAGCCGGGCTTCATATACGCAGCTATAATGACGGCGACACTATCGTGGCTCAATGGCAGCCGGAGCCAAAGTATCAGGCTTTTGCAGGTGTCTTGTATGGGGGGCTGATCGGCTGCTTATTGGATTGTCACTGCAACTGGGCAGCAGCCTGGCACCTCATGCAGAAGGCTCGCGCCGAGCGTCCACCTTGCACTGTAACAGCCGAGTTCACGCTTAAGTTCTTGCGACCGGCTCCTGCCGACAAGGCGGTCAAGCTGGTGGCAAGAGTTGTGAATTCAGATGAGAGACGGGCAACGGTGGAAGGCGAGTTGCAGTCAGGCGGAATCTCCTGTGCTCTCCTTTCAGGTACCTTCGTGGCTGTCAAGCCTGGGCATCCAGCTTATCACCGCTGGTAGTAGCAGTTGCTTGCGTTTCCTATTCGGCGCTGTCGGTCCAGTAGCTCGGGAGGTCTGTGCTAGGCATCCTGTTGCTGGAGCTGAGCCTTCGCTCTATCTCTTCCGCTTTCCTGCGTAGGGCGATGGCCAGTGCGTTTTGTCCAGCAGCCTCGTAGGCGAGTGCCTTTCCAAGCAGCGTGTTAACGACTGCATGGCTGCTGACCCGTTTTGCCTTTTCCTGGCTGCGAGCATACG
The DNA here is from genome assembly GCA_964409075.1 of uncultured Candidatus Obscuribacterales bacterium. Taxonomy (GTDB): domain Bacteria; phylum Cyanobacteriota; class Vampirovibrionia; order Obscuribacterales; family Obscuribacteraceae; genus CAYPBX01. The sequence goes on along the minus strand of CAYPBX010000013.1, from coordinate 388 downwards.
ACCATGGATTAACTCTATCTGCTTTGAACATGAGGCTGTGAGCTTGTCTTGGGCGCTTACAATTGAACCTGGCTGCCTGTATTTACCTGGTTGACGTTTCAAATTCTAGGTGTCGCAGGTTGCAGAGATGTTGCAATCAAGTGCGCAAATAAATCGGTTTTGTTCTTGCTTTGCGAGTCTGGAATCTCTCTAGGCTTTCGACGGTACCAATAACGGAGAAGGTGCTTGGTTGACTCAAGTTCGATCTGCCAGGTTGGGCGCTTGATTGTTTGCAAGAACAGATATAGATAGAGCCTACGGCAGCGATATGCTTTATGCTTGGGTAGACATTGGTGGCCGAAGACCGGGGATCTGGCAGTGGAGAGAAAAAGATCGGTCAGCATCATAG
>CAYPBX010000012.1:13080-14657 GCA_964409075.1 uncultured Candidatus Obscuribacterales bacterium | reverse complement strand
ATGTCAATACCCACCTGGGCCTGCCTTTCGGGACTAGGGTGCGGAAGTTGGGTTAGCGTTAGGCGCCAATACGCTCATTGAAGCTCGCAAGCTCAATCGAGCCGGGGCTTAAAAGCCGCTTTCTTGCGTATTTGAATCGTCGGTTGGAGAATGCACAAAACGCCCGGGACTATAGGGGGAGCCTCGCGATTGTTGACGGCGCCTGTGCTCGGCCTCCTGCCTCATCCTCTCCTTCCAGGAGCTGACCTTCTTCTCATGCTCTGCCTCGTCCCTCTTAATCTTGTTGAGCAGCTGCATCTTCTTCACGCGGTACTCAGCAATTCTGAATACATCCGTTTCATGAAAGCGGCGCGCCGCCTCGTATATCTCCTGGTACTCCTCTACTGAATCAGCCTTGTCCAGGGCCTTCTTAAGCAGGTAGCGGTTGAGATCCCGCATCTGCATCGGTTTCAGCTCATCAAGGAGCACCACGAGCTCATGAGGATCGTCTTCATCGTCAATTAGATCCTTCATAGCCCGCCGCACAAGATCATCCATTCCCAGATGACTTACATCCCTGGCATACTTTATAGCTTCTTCTGTCGTGCCGACCTGATTGTAAGCCTTCTCCATAGCCATATGGGCTACATCATTTAGAGCCGCCTCCTGACACTGCTGCGCCAGATTATAGAGGGCATCGGTAGAATCGGCTGTTGAAAGCAGCTTGTGGATCGCCTCGCGAGTAAGCTCAAACATCTGGTAGCGACGTGCCATCAGAGCCACCTGCATAAAGTCCTCGCGCGTAGAGGCGAGTGATAGGGCTTTCGTAACGCAATCCCGCCGCACCTTCAGCATCGGATAACCGTATGGCTCTGTAAAGACAGCCAGAGCCAGGCATTTAGGAATATCGTTGGCTGCATCAAGAGTTGCATAGATGAGCGGTGCTGCCTTTTGCACCTTGCGTGACCTCAAATACTTCTGCGCCTTAATTAAGCGGCTTTGATCTTCGGCTACAAGCGGCGAATCGGGGGGAAACTCATAGCGAGCCTGGCACGGCTGCAAGCCCAGAGATGACACCACTAGTGCCACCACTGGGAGCATCCTGATGCACCGCTGCTTGAGCCTCATGTCTGGTCACCTGAAGGCTGAGGTATCTGAGCTAATTTTACGTTGAAAGCAGGAGGGTGCGCAACTCAAAAGGAGCAATAGGCATGAGCACAGAGGCTCGTCCTCCTCCTTCCTGAGTTATGGACAGCGCTCCACCAACAGGCGTATCATCCAGAGCCAGCGGCTGCACCTCTCTCACCCTGTCGGACAGTAGCAGCTCGACCTCTCTTTTTTGCCCGGTCACATTAAGAAGCCTAAGGACAACCCCTGAGCCATCCATGTAGAGAGCGACCACCCTTACGGACGGATCGCACGGGGCAAGAAGCGATTCAGCCACACGAGATGGCGGCAGGCGTCCGGGCAAGGCGACAAGCCTGCCCTCAAACTGCTCCGCCAGCTCATATGGCCTGATTACATCTGTCTCTTCACCTGGCTGCCCTGCGTCAATCGGGGCCCAGGTGGGAGGCGCGCTCATGGGCTCGGGCCCGCGG
>CAYPBX010000012.1:0-13070 GCA_964409075.1 uncultured Candidatus Obscuribacterales bacterium | reverse complement strand
GGGCCCAGCCGTAGCTAACCTGGTTGCTGCCAAAACAGTTGGCGCCGGGAGTAGGGAGGTGAGGGCCTGCCCCACCGCCGCGTGTCCGCAGCCGCCCTGCTGACAGCATTGAGACTGCCCTCAAAACAGTGATGCTGACACGACTGCCGTCGACCCCGTACTCGGGCAGCCCGCAATTGAAGAAAACCTGCCGGTTGACGATGAAGAACCGCTGGCAGGGAAAGCGATCTGGAGGCATCTCTTCTCCCAGCTCGACCGGAAGGCTAGATGCTGCTGCGCCGTACCTGCGTTCAACTAAGCTGAAATGGCTCTCGGCAAACGTTCGATCGACCGCTGCCCCTGTTTCAAAGACAACCTCCAGCCTGTGGTCGGCGGAGCGATTACTCCATTTCGTATTGAAGAAGACAATCGGCACTTCAGCCTTGAGCAGAATCTCCGTTTCAATGCGGTGGCGTTTGAGCCTCTTGCTCCGGCAGCGCTCGGGGGCATGCAAGGCAGCGGCATGGCTGTCGGGCTTAACTCCAGTATCATATGCGCACTCGGGAATATCGATCTCGTAGGTAACGAGAAGAGACGCCACCAGCGGTCCTCTCAGTCCAGGCCGCACCCGGCAGAACGTTGCTGTCACAGGCCGATCGTCAGCGATCGGGTCAAAGTTGTAAGTATCTCCTCCGTCGCCCGAGTCGACAAACCTGTGCTCGAGCCTGTAGGTTTCAGATGACCCGTCGGTCCGCTGCCTGCAAGCAACGATGGTACCATCGTCTTCAACCTCGACCTTGAGCATCCCGTTGGTCACCGCCCGGTCAGAAGCTGCTGCCGGGTGAGGCAGGCGGAGATCGTGCCTGGGAGTCTGCCAGGAGAGCTGCCGGGTACCCAAGGGCGGTACCTCAGGCGCCCAGATAAAAGCATCAATCAGATCAACTTCTTTGTAATACGGCGCAATCCCCGCTCCAGAAAAGAGCTCCTCTCGGCGACTACGGCTGACTACCTGCAGGATTCCGCTGTGTTTGAAACGCGACTCCGGCTCTGCAGCAAAGGTTAGCCTGACAGGCTGAGAGAGGCTCTGCCCAGAGGAGTTGAAGACAACAGCTGCGCCCAGATTAATCGCCGGATCGCATGGAGAGAGCCCGGGAACGCTTGGCCGAGAATCGGATAGCATCGCGCTCCCGATCACTTCCTGCGCTTGTACCTCTAGCATATCGAGCACATGACCGACCCTGGCGAAGCGATCCTCGTTGTTGGCGTGCACAGCATCAACACTGCAGCCGCAGATGCTGTCGTGAGGATGGTTCTGAATGAGCAGCTTCCACGTGTAGGTAAGCTCTGAGTGAGGGTAGTTTGCCAGGCCAGAACAATCGAGTAGCGTCCAGAGCGGCTCGGCAATTGCCACTAAACGATGCTCGGCAATTCTGTTGGACCGCTTGAGATACAGCCTCGTCGATAATACTCCAGGAAGCAGGAAGCCCCGCTGGTGGTGCTGAGCCTGTGAGTTGTCTCTCAGCTCACCTTCGATAACCGGTACAAGCACTTGGGTTTCAACCAGATTATGCAAAACGTGGTCGAGATAATCGTTCAAGCGCACAGTCACGAGCCTGGCATCGTAGCCAGTATCCGACCAGTGGGTATTGACCTCTGCTACCCGTGAGGCGATATCAGCCGGTGGACCTATATGATCGGAACCGACCGGATAGAGAGCTCCACCAACCGTCCCATCAAACAGCCGAGTGCCTTGCCCATTGTCACCCGCCTCCAGCCAGGCAGCCAGGTGCTCAGCCAGTCCTTTTATGGTGGTCTCCGTGTGCACAGCCGTTTGTCCGTAGCCATCTGCCAGATGATAGCCAAGGACACGGCTGCCATCCGGCGCCTGCCACCAGAACCATGGACCTTGACTGAGAGCAGGAACTCCACGCCATACCACAGCCGTCTTTATGCCAAAACCTGCCAGTATCCGTGGCAGATCTTGAGAATGCCCGAACGTATCCGGGCAGTAGCCTATCCTGGTTGCCGGGCCAAATCTTTGCACTGTCTCTATCCCCAGCTTGAGGTTGCGAATCAGGCTCTCCCCGGAGACCAGCATCTGGTCCGCCAGCACATACCAGGGACCTGACATGAGACTGCCCCGGGCAATCAGTCTCTTCAGCCTTCCTTCCAGCTCGGGAGCAAGCTCCAGAACATCCTCCAGAATGACGGCTTGGCCATCTAGATAGAAGCTGGGCAGCTCCCCTGACTCCAGCGCAACCAGAACGTCTTCGACCACTGAAACCAGGTCCATTCTGAAGGCCTCGAATGGCCTGTACCACTCCCTGTCCCAATGCGTATGAAAATAAATATACAGGCTCCACATCTGCTCAGCCTCTTACAAGCGGCGCAAGCACTCCTAGGCACTGTTCAAGGGCAGCAGTAAGCCCTTCTGTGGAAGCATCCATGAACTCGTCTTCCAGGTGCACCGAGAAAGTGCCGGCATAGTCATACAGCTTCAAAGTCTCAATGAGCTGGCGCCAGTCCACCTGCCCTCTCCCGGGGAGCCTGTAGCGCCACCACAAAGGACCAAACATACCGCTGTCAGCCAGAAGCTCTCTGACGATCTCCAGATCGAGCGCCTCGATGTGCCGCACTGCAGCGGTTAGAAAGGCCAGAGATTTCAGATAGTCGATTCCCTGCCAGATCAGATCGGCAGCACTGAAGGACAGGCTCAGATCAGGGACCCTGCCAAGAAGAGCTCTGACGTCATTAAGATCCACCGGCTGCCATTGCCTCAAAGACACTCCTTGAAAAACAGGCGGTGTTGAAAGGCGCAGGAGGAGAGATGCGCCTGAATTCTTGAGTATTTCCGCTGCTTCCTCCACAGCACAGGCAGACATATCCAGCCAGTTTTGCGCAGCGGTTCGTACGAGGTAGAAGCCGACCTGCCTGCATTCAATCGCCTCCACTACCGTTGCCAGCTTCCTGAGCATGGAATGAAAGGAGCGCACCGATTTAGCGGAGCCTGCATCGAGCATGATCTCCAGATTGGTGAGGCGGACGCCCACCGACGAGCGCCTGAGAAGATCAGCAACCGCCCTCAAGCGGCAGTACTCGTCTTTTGTGAGGCTACCGGCCCTGGCACCGGTGGCGAACGGCTTCACCGAAAACTCCAGGGCCGGGACATCGATGGAAGCTGCCAGCGCAATAGCCTCCTCGAGGCTGATACCAAATCTGGTAGCGTCAAAGCAGAGTTGCATCTTTCCGATCGAGCCAGAATGAAGATTCGTCTACGCGATCGAGCAATGTCAGCACAGCAATCAATCTCGGCAATGTCATGCCCAGGGAGCGAAGCGGAGCAGCGCGTTACCGGGCTGAGCAGCTGAGCTTGACAGGCGCGGAGCAGGCAGAGCCTGCGGAGCGCTCCATCAGGTATGTCATCAGGCGAGCTCCACCAATCGAAAAGATCAGTCTAACAGATCAGCCAGGATCAGCTCTACATATGCAGCATGTAGTCTCGCCGCACCAAGGGATCCTTCAACTCGTTGAGGTCCATCCTGGTAAGCGTGACAGCCCGGAACTCGTCTCCGGCTCCACGCACCGACAGCGTCACCGGAGTTCCCGGCGTACCGACAATCATGTCGTATACCTCGTCTTTAGTCAGTCCAAGGGTAGGAATTCCATCGACTGCCACTATGACATCACGTAGCCTCAGATCTGAGCCGGCTGCTGGCGTATAGGGAAAGATCTGGCTGATTACTGGTGCTGCGCCAGCAAACATAATAAACTTAACCCCGATGATGCCGATCATCGATTCAACTTGACCAGAAAGTGTCCGGTCCTCAGCTCTGCCTCTGAGCCCTCTCCTGTCGATACGCCCCTGCTGTCCCGAGAAGCCCGGCAGATGCTCCTTGATCTGAATCTTTCCCTTTAAGGGCCCAGATCCGGCGCCGGGCCCGGCCCCGTCCATTCTGGGCACATCCGGTTTCAGCGCTGGCTCATCGGCATTACAAACAGGCGAGGCCGTAAACAGCCAGATCGGCAGCAGGGCAGCCAGCACATAGGCGTAATCCTCATCCTTGCCAGTCCGGTAAGAGCTGATTCTCCGGTGACTCTTATTGGCGGTGGGCATCAGGACAATCTCCAAGCATGTCCGGGTCGAAGGACCGGTCCTAGTTTCTCAAGATACTATATCTAATCTGTAAGCGCTCCGGCGGCTTCGTTCCTCGCCGCCTCCGCGCCTCACCGGTAGGGCTGTGGTAAGCTCATGCCGGTTTTGATGAACGGAAACCCGGCAGCCCTGGAAGGAGGTAAAACCGTGAGCAAAGTAACGGTCGTCGGTGCAGGCAATGTAGGCGCCACGGCAGCTCAATACATAGCTGATCGAGATCTGTCCGATGTAGTTCTCATCGATATCGTCGAAGGCCTGCCCCAGGGCAAGGCGCTCGATCTGAGTCAGGCAGCCCCAGTAACAGGGCACCACCGCAAGATAACTGGAACGAACGACTACAAGGACACGAGCGGATCGGCAGTTGTCGTTATCACCGCCGGCATCGCCCGCAAGCCGGGTATGTCCAGAGACGATCTGCTCAAGACCAACGCCTCCATCGTCAGGGACGTGGCCGAGAAAACGCTCAAGCACTCCAGCGAAGCCATCTATATCGTCGTCACCAACCCGCTGGATGTCATGACCCAGCTCACCTGGAGCGTGACCAGGCTGCCCGCCGAGCGTGTCTTTGGTATGGCAGGCGTTCTGGACAGCGCCAGGTTTCAGACCTTCATCGCCATGGAGCTGGGGCTGACCGGGCAAGATGTTAAGGCCATGGTGCTGGGCGGTCACGGCGACCTTATGGTTCCCCTGCCCCGTTACTCCACGGTCAACGGAGTTCCAATCACCGAACTGATGCCTGCCGAGAAGATCGATGCGCTTGCCAGACGCACGCGCGACGGCGGCGCTGAGATCGTCGCCCTTCTCAAATCCGGCAGCGCCTGGTACGCGCCCGGCGCCTCCGTAGCGCTTATGGTGGAGAGCGTGCTCAAAGACAAGAAGCGCCTCCTGCCAGTTGCCGTGCAACCAAAAGGTGAGTACGGCTTGAGGGATATATACATCGGCCTGCCGACTGTTATCGGGCGCTCTGGAATCGAGAAGATAATCGAGCTTCCTCTCACAGAGGATGAGCTTGCTGCCCTGAAGAGATCTGCCGATTCGATAAAGCAGAACATCGAGCTGATGAAACAGCTCCTGGTCTCCGTCTGAGACACCCGGTCAGGGGCCAGGCAGCCCAGCCCTTGCTGCGCCGCCCAGCCAAGACTCTCCTTGCCGTCTGTATAATGTCAGGTGAGAGAAATCCCTGGTCCGGTCATTTTTGTCATCAGATCTAGAGGGTACTAGCGGAGGGAAGCGCAAATGTACTTCAGCCACAGGACTAGACTCTGTTCAGCCATCCTGCTGGCTACTATAGTATCGCTGACAGTTATAGAGGCAGCCCTTGCTGCAGAGAGCCTGGAAGCTGTCGGCAATCTGGGCAGCGAGAGCAGCAAGCATTCTGCCGAGCGCAGGGAGATTGAGAAGCTTCTCAATCAGATTGAATCAGAGTGGAACGCTCACAACCTTGAAGCTGTAATGACGCACTACGCAGACGACTACGTCAATAACGACGGCCTGAACAAAGAGTCGGTGGAGAAGCTCACCAAGGATTTCTGGGCAACCTACCCCAATGCCAGATCTACATCTATTACCAGGGAGATCCGCATAGAAGGGCCGTTCGTAACTGTAGAGTCGAAAGACAGGGCCTCCGGAACAACAGTCAAAGAGATGCCCGGCATCGGCACGAAAGGTGAGCTGAGCTCCATTGCCGAAGGGCAGCTGTACATGAAAAAAATTGGCAACCACTGGCGGATCATAGGCGATCGCATAGACTACGAGAAGGTGCGTGTAGCCTTCGGGCTAGCCAGGGAGCTACAGGCAGAGTTCTCTGCCCCGGAGCAGGTTCAAACCGGCTCAGAATATTCGGCCCGTCTCGATCTGGAGCTACCCGCAGGACTGACTGCTGTGTGCTCGATTACAAACCAGCCGTTGGAATATCCCCAGCACCAGCCCGACGACAAATGGCGGCCGATGGACGGCTCAACTCTGGAACGCCTGATGGCCCCGAACACAGGCAACCGAAACGAGCTTCTCATGGCAACAGTCGGCGTGACGAATGCTGCACGCAACTCGCTCATGGGACTGGCCTTTCTCACCAGGCGAATCAACGTTATACCGAAGATGTATTCGAGCTCTCCTGCTAAAGAGCAGAGCGGGGAAAGCGAAGAATCTGCCGAGGGCGACCAGGATGGTGATAAGGAGTAAGTCTGATCCCCTGTCCCGACCATGAAGCCTACCTTCTGGCTGGCAGCAGCAGCTGCCACTTTAGCTGATCTGACCAGCAAAGGATGGGCGCAATCCCAGCTTGAAGACGGGCTCACCCACCCGTTCATCCCAGGGATACTCGATCTTACCCTCACCACCAACCGTGGTGCGGCCTTCGGAATCGGGCGCGAGTCGGCTGTCTTAATGACCGTTCTGGCATTGATCATTTTTCTTGCTCTGCTTATCTGGATCTGGAAGCGAGAGCTATCGGCCAAGCAGCCCGGCTGGCTAGAACGCCTGGGAGCAGCACTCCTGACAGGCGGTGCGCTTGGCAACATTTGCGAACGTCTGGCTTGCGGGCATGTTACCGATTTTCTCGAGTTCGCCTTTGTCTCCTTTCCAATTTTCAACCTGGCGGACATATTCATAGATATAGGCGTGGCGCTGATTCTGGCAAGTCATCTCTTCCCGATGGCAAAAGCAGCAGGACAGCCCAACAGCGCGGCCAGCAAAGCTACCCTGGCAGGGAGCTCTCATGAGCCAGACGAAGACAATTGAGCTTTCCGTCGGCAGGCTAGCCAGCGGGCCATTGAGGCTTGATGCATACCTGACCGAGCAGCTGCCGGATTTCAGCCGAACGCGATTGCAGGCGCTTATCGGCCAGAGCCAGGTGATTGTCAACGGAAAGACAGCCAGGCCGTCTCGCAAGCTCAAAGGCGGTGAGCATATCGTTGTCACCGTCCCGCCCCCAAAAACACTCGCCATCGAGCCTGAGAGGATCCAACTTTCTATACTTTACGAAGATCGCTACCTGCTCGTGGTCAACAAGCCCTGGGGAATGGTGACCCATCCAGGCGCAGGAGTTGTCACCGGAACTCTTGTCAATGCGCTCTTGAGCCATTGCGGCAGCAGCCTTTCGGGAATTGGCGGAGCATTGAGGCCCGGTATCGTGCATCGACTGGACAAGGACACTTCAGGGCTTCTGGTTGTCGCCAAGGAGGAGAGAAGCCACAGGCACCTTAGCGAACAGATAAGAGCCCGGACTGTGACCCGCAAGTATACTGCCCTTGTTGCTGGCATCCTGGCAGCTGAGTCCGGCACAATAGACCGTCCGGTTGGTCGCCATCCCCGCAAACGCAAACAGATGGCCATCACAGTCGCTGGCCGGTCAGCAGTCACCCACTTCCTCGTGCTCCAGCGCCTGGCTCACTACACGCTCGTCAGCCTGAGACTCGCAACTGGAAGAACTCACCAGATCCGGGTTCACATGGCCAGCATAGGTCATCCTGTCGTAGGCGATCTGGTCTACAACCAGTTAAGCTCAGGCACAGAGGCTGCGCGCGCAGCTTTCGGAATTGGAGGACATCTGCTGCACTCCTGTGAGCTCTCCTTCAGGCACCCTGTCGGCGGCCGCTTGCTAAAATTTGAAGCACCGCTGCCAGACAGCTTCAGCCGGCTAATTGAGAGCTTGGCAGGAATCGCCGACAGGAGAGATCCGTGGTAGTCAAGTATATAAGTCTAGTATTGTCCGGCCTGTTGGTTATCGCCGTTGCAGCCATCGGTCTAAGCACCCTGCATCAATGCAAAGCTGGTCTTTTGACCTTAGGGTCGGGCGAGCTAACAGGATGGCTGTGTCTCCTATTGTTCACTGAGGCATGTCTTGGCTTCGCGGCCGGCGTGTCGTTTAAGGCTGTATTGGCAACCAGAGGCTCCAGGCTCCAGGAAGCGAGACTGGCCGAATGGGATCGTCAGGATGCCAAGCTCAAGGCTGAGGTCAGATCGGACCGCGAGAAGCAGCTAGAGGCGAAGATCGCCACCCTGGAATCGGCGCTCAAAGCCGCCCTGAAGAAAAAATAGTCTGCGCTGCGCGGGGCGCCGGAAGCTAATTCATATTTCAGGCTCCCTGCCCGGGAGCGTGAAAATCCGAGGCCTTCAACCCTTCGACAAACTGTTTGAATTCGGCAGCCTCCTCCTCGTCCTTCTCGGAGTCTGTCGGAATGGTGCCGTCTGCTACGACCTGCGCTGAGACAAAGATCGGTGAGCCGGCCCTCAATGCCAGCGCAATTGCATCCGACGGGCGAGAATCCATGGGCTGCAGCTCAGCCTGACCGCCTGCCTGCTTGCCGTTAATCGTCAAGAAAATCGACGCAAAGTAAGTATTGGCTGTCAGCTCATTGATCTCGATGCGCTCTACGCGGTAGCCCATCTGGACAAGCAGATCAAGCATGAGGTCATGAGTCATCGGTCTCTCCGCCTTCAGGTTCTCGAGCGCGCGCATGATTGAATTGGCCTCAGCCATACCAATCCAGATCGGCAAAGCCCTTCTTTTGGTCTCATCATTGAGCACGACGATCGGCTGCCCGTTGCGGGCATCGAGCGCAATCCCTGCTACATGCATCTCCAGCATCGGGGATCTCGAAAGCGGCTGTAAGCCGTCCTCCACTTCAACAGATCGACGCGCCGGCGCGCATCTATGCTAAATATTCCCTCTGCAAGCGGATTTAACTATTTAGAAGATAAATTTTTGCAGCGCAAAGCCCGCCAGCAGCGGGGATTTGTCTATAGCCGCTGCGTCGCCGCAGTAGTGCCGACTTGCAGTAGATCCCGTACCACGTAGGGGCGCGTTGCACGCGCCCGGGCGGATGCAATCCGCCCCTACACAACGTTCGCCAATTTATGCAAGCTGGTAGTAGCATGCTTTCAAGTGAGCTGGTATTTTGCAGCTGCAAGATCACGCATATAATATATTGGTTGAATCTGTCCGGATGGCGGAACTGGTAGACGCGCACGTTTGAGGGGCGTGTGGGCAACCGTGAGGGTTCAAGTCCCTCTCCGGACATTACTTAATAAGCGCCGGCGGCTGCGTTCCTTGCCGCCTCCGCGCCCATCACGCTGCACTGCGCAGCCCGGTAACGGGCTGCTCCGTTCGCTGCATTGGTATGGTATTCGGTAAGCGCTCCGCCCTCGGCTTCGCCTGCGCTCCGCTGCCTCACGCTCGGCTCCAGGCTCGGGTAACCTAGCCCTGTGCCTTCTTGCCCGGGCATGAGTTGCAGTAAGTGGTAAAGTCCCTCTATGGACATGTCATTAAGATCACGCGGCGCCTGCTAGAATTGCCTGGCCGGTCTTTTGTTCGCCAGGCACCGATGCTAGAGACTAGAGCTGAATGGCCTCACACGAGGGAGGATATAGTCCGCTCTCTGGACAGTGTCTGGGGGCTTGTTGCTGCCACCAACACGCAAGGCAATCTTATGCGCCTGGAGCGCTCCCACCAAGAGCCTTGCCAATACACCCTTACCGAGTACAAGGGTCAGGATACAACCAGCACAACCAGCAAGCTCACCTTCGCCCACCACCGCAAGGCTCTCGCTGTTGACACATTTGCCTGCGCTCTTGGCTTTAGCAGCGCGAGCCAGCCATGAGCGTCCGGCGCCTGGGCATCATACTGCAAGGCTCACTGTCTGGCGGGGTGGAGATGAGTCTCGACCAGGAAACATCTGTCGAAGAGCTACGCGTCGGCAGATTTGTTGTCATCGAAGGGGCAAAGGCACGCTTTTTTAGCATGCTCACCGATGTCAACCTCTCGGTTGCCAGTCAGAAGCTGATTCAAAATCCTCCTCCAGACAGCGACTTCATACGCGCAGTCTTAACAGGAACATCCACCTTCGCTACAGCCCGTCTTCAGCCTGTCCTCATGCTGAACCGACAGTCGAGATCGAGCCTTGATCAAGACAGTCTTGAACCGGTAAAAACGATTCCAGCTCATTTCTCGGCAGTCTACGAAGCGCAGGGCAACGATTTTGCGCTGGTCTTCGGTCAAGAAGATAGTCAGGACAAGGAGAATTTTTTCTTTAACATCGGCAGACCGCCTGACATGGATACTGCCGTCTGCATCAACCTCGAGCGCTTCCTGCAACGCTCAAACGGCATTTTCGGCAAGTCTGGCACCGGAAAGTCCTTTCTCACACGCGTAATCCTCTCCGGCATCATCAGCCAAGACTTAGCCTCGACCCTGATCTTCGATATGCATAACGAGTATGGCTGGCAGGCAGTGTCGGAAGACCGATCGCAGCCGACCGTCAAGGGGCTGAGACAGCTCTTCGGCTCGAAGGTAGTGGTTTTCACGCTCGATGCCGACTCCTCCGCGGCGCGAGGGCTTCCGGATGCGCACGAGCTCTACATAGGCTACAACCAGATTGAGATCGAGGATCTGGAGCTGATCCGCTCAGAGCTGGCGCTTTCAGAGGCAACGCTGGAGAACGCTTACATCATGAAAGAGAAGCTGGGCGAAAGCTGGATCTCTAAACTCATCGCCATGTCAGGCGAGGAGATTGACAGGTTCGTGCTCGAACATAAAGGACACCCGGCCTCGATTAAAACCCTGCAACGCCGCCTGAGCACCATGATCCAGAAAACCAAGTATCTGCGCACGCGCACACCGGCCAATTACATAGACGAGATTATCCGCCACATAGAAGCAGGCAGACACATCGTGCTCGAGTTCGGTCGCCAGAACAATCTCATCTCTTATATGCTTGCCACCAACATTATCACGCGACGGATTCATGCCGAGTATGTCAGGCGCAGCGAGCTTAATCTGTCTGATCCAGACCGCTTCACGGCCCCGCGCCGGCTGGCAATCGTCATCGAGGAGGCACACAGGTTCCTCTCCGGACCAGTAGCCAGGCAGACTATTTTTGGCGTCATCGCTCGCGAAATGCGCAAGTACTTCGTGACGCTGATAATCGTCGATCAACGACCCTCAGGGATAGATGCCGATGTGTTGAGTCAGATCGGCACACGCATAACCGCCCTCCTTAACGACGAAAGAGATATCGAGGCCGTATTTACAGGGGTTCCTGGCAGCAATGCCCTGCGCACCGTTCTCTCGCAGCTGGATCCCAGGCAACAGGCGCTCGTCCTGGGTTATGCGGTGCCGATGCCCGTAGTGGTGCGCACCCGTGCCTTCGACCAAGCCTTTTACAAGGCGATAGCCACAGACCCACTCGATGATACTCCCGTAAAACGAGAAGTCAGGGCCCGGCAGGCGTCTCGGGAGCTCTTCGGCACCAGGGGATAAAGCCTTTCGGCGGGCAGCGCCCGACAAACAAATGCCTTAAGGCTGCGCTTGCCTGAGCACTCCTCAAAGATACGACAATATCGCCTGCCGCTTGGCAACCGGCAGCTAAGATAATTGTATATTCTGTAAGCACAGCAGGCAGATGGGTTTTTCTCGAGCACCATGGCTTCTCTATCCGATTCAGATAGCGACTCCCAGGTCAACTTTCTGGAGGCTCGCGAGCCGGCGGAGCTGGCCATGTGCATCATCCTGTCCGCAGCCTATGCCGGGCTGGCACGTTATTGCTGGACACCGCTCCAATCCACGGGCAACTGGAGGCTCTTTCTCAATGTCGAGGGCTTCTTTCTCACCATAGCGCTCTTATCGCTCCTGCTTGGCCTGAGGCCCTACATCAATCCGCTCAGCCTGCAGCTGTCCAACAAGGGTATCAAGTACCGCGGGCCTTACTGGCCGCAGAGAAAGACAGTAAACTGGGACAAGGTCTTCCGGCTTTACGTCAGCCCAGAGATTATAATTGTCCTCTACCACCCGCTAGGCTCTGACAAAGGAATATGGCCTCTGGTCATACTCTCCATGTATCTTGCTGACAGGGACAAAGTTGTGGAGGCCTTCACCAAGTACTGCCCTGTCCAGCCTGTCGTGCTGGCCGGCCCGAGCCTGCTCTCACGGCTTCTCTTCGGCATCCTTTTCGTAATCGCCGCGTTCTGGATCCTGCAAGCAATTCTAGGTTGATATTAAATATGCTACCGCTCATTTGAGCTCTCTCAAGTAGGCCACCAACCTCTCAAGCTCGGAATCCGTAAGCTCCGAGTCGGTCTGCGGTGGCATCAGACCGGTTCCTTGGCGGATGAAGGCCTTCAGGCTCTCATCGTCCGGGAAATGTTCGCCCAGATAGGCAAGCGACGGTCCTCGCCCGGCTCGGCCAGAAGGATGGCAGGTATTGCAGCTACGAATAAAAACCTGCCCACCGGTAAGCTCCTCTCCCGATGCCGCCTGGCGCCTGATCTCAGCCAGGCGCACCACCTCAATACGCCTGGACTCCTCTTTTATAGAGCAACCGCCAGCCCCCACAAGGAACATGAATGCCAGCGGGAAGAAAGCCGTATCCGTCATGCACATCCGGGGCATTCCCGATCATTGCCTCCTGGAGTCATCACGCCCAGCATATACCTTATTTGCTCAACTGCCGCCGCCTAACTACGGCTGCCGCTGGAAAATGCCGCGAAGTCCGCTTTTCAAACATATACTTAACATCATGTTTACTTGCCCAGGGTAAATTATCATCGGGGAGTCTTATTTCCATCAGGCCAGCGCCAATTACCGCAACCCTGAGAAAATCCACCCCAACAGGCTTACTAAGCGCAACAGGACTCATGCGGAACCAACCCCTGAGCTCCCTAGAACAGGACAATCTCATGACCTCGCAAGGCAAGAAGGCAAAGATCAAGGCAAAACCTGCTGCCTATGAGACCCAAGAGAAGATTATCATCCACGGCGGCAGGCCCTTGAAAGGCACGGTCAAGACATCCGGGGCAAAGAATGCTGTTTTAAAAATGATGGCTGCAGCTCTTTTACCCAAGGGCGTATCTGTTCTGCGCAACGTTCCGGACCTCACTGATGTCCAGATGATGGCGGAGGTCATCGAGCACCTGGGGGCCCGCGTAACGATAGGCCATGGCG
>CAYPBX010000011.1:0-14787 GCA_964409075.1 uncultured Candidatus Obscuribacterales bacterium | reverse complement strand
CCTGGCGCAGCAGCGCCCCTTATGGCAGTAATCTCAAGGGGCAAGTCGTTAACCAATTTTGCCGGAGGAGATGGCTGCACTCATAGCTTGGCTAATTGGCTTAATAAAAATCAACATTAGTTTTAGATTCTCGCCTGTCAACGCTCGCCAGCTGGACCATCGGCGCATAATCTCTTGTGCACAAAGGCTATAAATCACCAGTTAGCTGTGCATTTACCCTGCCATCTGCTTCTGAGCATCGATCACTGACCACTGATTGGCAGAAGACTTTGTGTCCTGTTCTAAGGCGAAGTTAATCGCGAAGGTAGGCCAGGTATCGCCATGTGCCTAGAGTTGAAATCGGTAAGTGCGATCAATCCACATGCAAGCCCAGAATACTGCCAGAATAAGCGCAAAGCAGATCCAGAACCATTGCGCTGTAGTTAGCTCTTCAGGATCCAGCACCTGTCCCCTGCCCCTGCCATCTTGTTGGTCCTCTTACAGACTGCCGGCACAAGTACAAGCGCTCTGCTGCCGGCTTCGCCAGGCTGTATAATTTCCAGCTTATCAGAGCTGCCCAGAGAGTTTAGGTGTGAGCCAGGTCATGCAGGTACTGCCTGATGATGCAATCTGCTAGCTACCTGGCAGATTGGATTCGAACCGGCCTCGCCGGTTACCTCAACTTGGGATATGCTATTGACAGATAGCAAGGAGGAATGAGGCGTGTTTGTTGAACTGGTCTTATGGCTTGTACCTACCAGGCTCAAAGACAGCTCACTCAATCTTTTGAGACTGCAGCAGCACGACATGAGCAGCAGCGGCGGCCTGATCTGCTCACTGGCTGGCCACGAGCTCTATTGTCAGGACAATCTCGTCTCCGTAACTTTCTGGAAGAGCTGGGAGGACCTGGCTCGCTTCCTCGCCAGTCCAAAAGCAGGAATCCTTGCCGAGAAAAGCCGCAGGCAGCAGATTGAATCGCCTAAGCCTCATCATTTTGAGGTCGTCTGGGATTACCCGGCAGATGAGGTCGACACCATTTCAGGTCCTGCTTTCTGGGCAATGCACGACTTTGCTGCCCATGATGACAAACTGAATACGTTAATGGCAGGACTGCGCCATACAGTTTGCGATCTCTCCCACCAGGCAGGCTTCCGCAGCGGCGGGCTCTGGATTGACAAGAGCAACGGACACCATGTCATCGTCGCCACCCAGTGGTCGTCTGATGCTCCACCATCACAACAGGTTGTCGATCTGATGCTCAAATCGGGCGTGCCGAGCGCGACAGAGTCGAGCGCACGCCTGTTTGCGGTTACGCAGACCGACCCTTACCACGCTTCTGTCATTTAGCAAGAGCATCCCTGGGTACACATTTACTCCCGGCGTCTCCGTTGCCGAGGAGCAGCCCGGGCCGCCGGGTGGCCAAGGGAGCCATCATGCGGTACTCTATTGGCATAATCGCGGTTCGTCAAAACAAGGGCGAGATAGATTGAAGTCTGCCATTGCAACACGCGTCATTGAGACAGTAGACGAGCTGACGGTCTGGCGCAAATCCGCGTCCGCACCGATAAACAAGGCTGAGGTTGTTACTATTGGCCTTGTACCGACCATGGGAGCTCTGCATGGTGGTCATGTAAGCCTAATTGATGCAGCAGTCAGGCAGTGCGATCTAGTAGTCGTCTCTATCTTTGTAAATCCCCTTCAGTTCGGGCAAGGCGAGGATCTTAAGCGCTATCCACGGCCGTTCAGCAAAGATTTGGAGTTCTGCAGGAAGTCCGGCGTAGATGTCGTCTTCCACCCTTCACTCGATGAGATGTACGGACATGGTCAGGGGCAGCTAACAACCGTCCTGCCGCCAGAGACACTAATAGACCAGCTTTGTGGAGCATTTCGTCCTGGACATTTTCAGGGGGTTGCGACGGTTGTAGTTAAACTCTTCGGCCAGGTACAGCCACACCGTGCCTATTTTGGAGAGAAAGACTACCAACAGCTGATAGTCATCACACGCATGGTGAAAGATCTCTTTCTGCCAGTTGAGATCATTTCCTGCCCAACGGTAAGAGAGAGTAGCGGCCTGGCTATGAGTTCGAGAAATGCGTATCTTACCGCAGACGAGCACAAAAAAGCTCTGGTGCTTCATGCTGTCCTTTGTCATGTGCGCGATCAGGTGGTGTCAGGGAGAGTGGCGCTAGCAGACGCGCTTGCATCAGGCAGAGAGATGATCCACTCCTGTCCCGGGGTAACCCTTCAATATCTGGAGGCTCGCGACCCAGAGGAGCTGCGTCCGATCGAGAACGCCTCTGGCTCCATGGTTATTCTTGTCGCCGCCACAATCGGCGCTGTCCGCCTTATCGACAATCTCATCATCCGTCCGGACTGACAGGTATACCCGCAGCGTACAAAATCCCTACAAGGGATCCTGGTTCAAAATTTGAGCACTTCGGTCAGCGCTCGACCCGTGCGAGCAATCTTTGAATGCCGCTCTGCAAGAGTGAAGTCTTGCGCGGCAGGAGCTCCTTCTTCCGTATCTCTAAGGAACATCTCAGCAAACCGGCCTGTTTCAATCTCATTGAGAATCTGTCTCAAACGATGCTCAGTTGAGCTGTTGATAATCCTCGGTCCTGCTCTTGCCGATCCGTACCGAGCTGTGTTTGAGATTGCTCCTCTCATACCGTCCAAACCCCGCTCGAAAAGAAGGTCAGCTATCAGTTTAACCTCCTTCAAGCAAGATATATAAGCCAGCTCGGGCTGATAGCCCGCCTCCAGAAGTGTCTGGAAGCTTGCCTTTATGAGTTCAGGAATCCCTCCGCAAAGTACTGCCTGCTCGCAGAACAGATCGGTAATGGTCTCTTCGTAAAAAGTTGTCTCAACTGCTCCGGCCCTCAAGCATCCGATTGCTCCGGCATAAGCAAGGCATCGCTTCCACGCAAGTCCCGAAGAGTCCTGACCAACTGCCACCAGAGCAGGTAGCCCGTGGCCGCTCATATAAAGAGAGCGCAGCTGCCTGCCTGGACCGGTAGGAGCAACAAGAACCACGTCAGCATCGTCAGGCAACCTGATTGTTTTGTTCGCAACTGTAAAACCGTGCGCGAATACAAATGTATCGTGCGCTTCTAGATACGGCTCGACTGACTCCTCGTATATCTGCGGTATCACCTCGTCGGGCAGCAAAAGCGCTATGACCTCACAATTGGCTGCTACCTCCTCAAAGGTCTCCGGGTCGAAACCATCAGACACCGCCTGCTGCCTTGTCTTTCCTTCGAGGCGCGTGCCGACCCGCACAGAGACACCGCTATCCCTCAAATTGAAGGCATGAGCACGGCCTTGATTACCGTAGCCGATAACGCCTACGGACAGGTGGTTTAAATGTTGCAGATGAGCGTCATGCTCATGATAAATCTTCGCCATTGCCTGCCACCAGGCGCTAACCTACAGTTACCACAACCGTATATCCATCTAATAGGAACAGGATAAGCGCTTGGCTATACATAAGGGAACTTGAGGTTAAAGAATCGTTGTAAATCTTGTTTTCTCCAGACGGCGCGACTATTCTGAATTAGCCTGTCCTAAACCTCCCTGCTTGCGTCTGGAGCCTCCGGTGCACGATGATTTGAGCATAGGTACCGATGTTGGTCTAAGTCACGCGAGGGCGACTGCAACTGTGGGTACGCTGATTTTACAGGGCACCGGAAGTGGTGGCGCAGGCGACCAGGTTGTTGTTGTCGGTGCGGGACCTCACGCTCTTGCCGCCGGATTATCTCTCTTAAAGGGTTCAACCCCGGTCAGATTGGTGTGGTTGGGTAATCAGATACCAGAGGAAATTGATGTCTGGCCGCGGGGAGAAGTCGCTCTCCCGGACAGAAGTGCTCTCAAATTTGAGATCACTTCCACGAACATCCGTGGTGGTCTGGAACAAGCAGACTCAGTGCTTATCTCCTGCGCTGATATAAGATATAGTGATATTGCTGCCGGTATCGCTGGGACTGTTATTGACCGGCAGGTCGTTTTTCTCCTTGACGCCCCTCTGGGTGCCGCGCTCCAATTTAAAAAGCTTCTCGAGCATGGGGGCAGGCAGACATTTCCAGCAATAGTCGAGATGAGCTGTCTGTTTGATCGGGTGCGTATTGATTCCAGCACCCTGCTTGCCTATAACCCCCGTCCGCGTGTCAGCATTTGCGGGCTTTCCCGAAATGATACCAGGCGTGGTCTGGAGCTGGCTGACAGGTGGTGGCGGGGACTGGTGCCAGCCTCTAACATCCTGGAAAGAGGACTGGCAGATATCGAATGTTTCATACGGCCTGTCTTGCGGCTCTTCTATCTGGCTGCCGGTGCTGTCTCCCGATATTCCGATCTAATCAATGATCAGCTGGTAGCAATCATCTCAGCCTTGTGCCTCGAAGTGAACACTGTAGCCAGGAGCTACGCACTACCTGTACATAATCCCGGAAAATTCTTACGGGATTATTGCGGAGCGACAGGCCACACTTTCAAGGAGCTGCTCAACTGCCTGGAGGAGGGTTTAAAGGAAGATTTGCACCATCAACCAGAGGCAATAGAACATTGCAACCGAGCGCTGATACGTGAAATCGGTAATACTTTCGTCCTGCTGTCCGAGCTGGCCTTGTTGTCTTCCAAGCCTGTGCCACTCACAGACAGTATCATCAGGCTGGGATCGGCTCTGGCTGGTCAAGATGTAAGACGCCTCGGCAGATCTCTTGACCACCTCGGGCTTGTGGGGTTGGGGCGTAGTGAGGTTATCGAGATTGTCAATAGATAGCCTGTTGGCTCATATCTCGCTCGTGCTTACGGCTTTTTGCCGCCGACTGGGGTTGTAAGGGTTGTTTAACAGCTCGCGCGAGTCTGCCACCTGTGTGCCGATATCAGCTGTCAACCTGACTGCAATCTCCCTTTTCATCCGAACTTCGCCATGATCGCTGCTTCCTCAAGTCTTGTTTGGGCTTGGATGTCAAGTATGATTGCTTTGATACCTGGCGGCTTATAGTCTCAATGTATCAATTCTTTTGGCAACCTTTTTATTGGTACTTCAAAACGAACAGCCTGCCTTAACCTCGGCTAGACAAAACAGACGCAAGCTTTTCTCTCATTTTTTTGATGAGCATTATTGTGTGTCCCGACTAGTACTTGCACAAAAGGGTTTGTCACAGATGTGAGACTCCATGGTGGAGCGGTCCTGTCTTGGAGCCTGTCCCAGAGAGCGCCGAAATAGGCAGCGTCTGGACCACTAGCCAAGCCAGGAAGGACAGGCACAAATGATAAAATTCAACAAGGTCAATGTTGCCGGACTCTTGGGCCCAGCTAGCATCGCTTCGGTAACCGACGCTGAGATCTGGAACACACTTCTGACGCCTATGACTCGAGCTCTCCTGGGACGCATCGTCTGGTCGCGTCAGGTAGAGGTAAGGGAGACGGTCGAAGGGCTGTTCCCTGGCGATATGACGTCAAACCTGAACGACCACCTGCTTTACGGTGGACAGTCAGGTTTTGTGAGGTTCCCATATCTTCACAGCTACTACAAATCTGAATACGGTCTTTTTGTTATCAAGCGAGATTTCGTGAAACTTGAGGTCTTCTGTTGGTACGGAGATCCAGAACGTGGCCCGGTTGAGCTTGTATTCAAGAGCGGTCTTAGAGACCGCCGCTTCGACGGGACTCGGCGGGCTGACGACAGCGCTCTGGTGGACTATCGGTACGATGACCCAGAGAAGAACCCACCACCACCACCGGCTACGAAGGTTGTGGAGATGTCCACCTATGGCTTCCTGCCAAACTCCAAGATCGTCGATGTCGACGGTGATATGGAGTACCAGAAATTCATCCAGAACCCGTTTGCCTTCCTCGACCGTCCCGAGCTTTTCCACCACTATTTCGACCGTGCCTGGCAGAGCAACCGTGCTCCTGGTCAGATCGGAGCACCAATTCCTGATGTTGCCAGGCTTATTCCGGATGCCTATGCAAAGATTGCTCGCCATTACCATTACGACTTCATCGATGGTGCCCCCAGTCACTATCATGTCGTGCGCTGGGCGATGGCTGCCGGTTACAGGATCGCCAGCCCCAAGCATGCCAGCCTGGTTGCCCAACTTGCAGACGGGATGAAGCGCGTCAAAGAGTTAGGCATCCAGCTGACCAGACCCCAGGAGTCGTGGGTGGCCGTCGTGCAGAGCCTCCGTCCTGTCGAGCTCATACCTGACTGCCTCTATCTGAACGGCCCAGTCTGGCCCCAGGACAATATTGGTCCGGAGAATCTCTGGATCTATAAGCCACTGCACGCACGGGCATACCGCTAGGGATGTGCGGCCGGCTCGAATTGTGAAATGGCAGACTGGGAAAATCCAGTCCCAGTCTGCCATTTCACCCTTGTAAATTTATTCCTACTGTATCTAGTACGTAAGGATATAGTTGCGACAAAACCGACACTTAATGGCGCCCGGAATTACTGCATCGAGTGCCAAGAGTAAGATAGTAATGCCAATGCTTTACTAGCAAAGATTATGGTTATCATGGAAAAAAGGAATGCTGTAATCTAGAAAACCGTTCAGACCAGGAGATGCATTATGACGACAGGCGTCAAAAAGGCAAAGCTCACCTATCAACAAGGCTTTGGCAATCACTTTTTGTCGGAGGCGATTGAGGGTGCCCTTCCCCAGGGGCAGAACTCGCCGCAAAAGCCACCATACGGGCTCTATGCCGAGCAGATAAGTGGCTCAGCTTTCACTGCTCTGCGCCATGAGAGCCTGCGCACCTGGACTTATAGAATTAGACCCTCTGTATTGCATTCTCCTTTCCAGCAGATCGATCCAGGCTTATTGAGGAGCAGGCCATTTTCAGAGGTGGAGGCCTCCCCCAACCAGATGCGCTGGGAGCCGCTTCCTTACCCGGACATCAAAGTGGACTTTATCGGTGCACTTACAACACTGGCAGGCAATGGCAGCTACGGAACATTTAGAGGCTCTGCCGCGCATGTGTATCGCCTCAACGCTGCTATGGGCTCAAGATATTTCTTCAACTGCGAAGGTGAGATGCTTATAGTGCCGCAGGAAGGAGATATCTTCATCAAAACAGAGCTGGGGAACCTCGAGGTCAAGCCGGGAGAGATCTGCGTTATTCCAAAGGGCATCAAGTATCAGGTCGATCCCGAGGGAGAAAGAGCACGAGGATACGTCTGCGAGAATTACGGCATTCCTTTCAGGCTTCCTTACCTGGGTCCGATTGGCGCAAACGGACTGGCGAATTCTCGCGATTTTCTAGCACCGCAGGCCACCTATGAGAATGCACAAGGAAGCTTCAAGCTTGTCTGCAAGTTCCAGGGATCGCTCTGGGAGGCGGACATTGATCATTCACCCTTTGATGTTGTCGCCTGGCACGGCAACTATGTGCCTTACAAGTACGACCTGGGTAGGTTCCAGGCCATCAACACAGTCACATTTGATCATTGCGACCCTTCAATCTTTACTGTCCTCACGTCGCCTTCCGAGCTAGTTGGGGTAGCCAACGTAGACTTCGTCATCTTTCCGCCCCGCTGGTCTGTAGCAGAACGAACCTTCAGACCACCCTACTATCATCGTAATGTGATGAGCGAATTCATGGGGCTGATCCATGGTATCTATGAGGCTAAACAGGAAGGATTCCGTCCGGGAGGAGCAAGCCTTCACAACTGTCTATCAGCGCATGGACCGGATGCCGATACTTTCAAGCAAGCAAGCCAGCAGGACCTCAGGCCGACTTTCATGGGAGAGACGCTCGCTTTCATGTTTGAGAGCTCCCTGGTCTTCTCGCCCACCCGCTTCGCTTGCGAATCCACGCTCCTGCAGAAGGATTACCTGTCCTGTTGGAGCGGACTGAAGGCGCATTTCAAACAAGGATAGACCGGGACCGACGGGACTCGAACCCGCGACCTCCTGCGTGACAGGCAGGCGCTCTAACCAAACTGAGCTACGATCCCGCAAACGCTGAGATTCTGGAGTATATCACAACTGCCCGCCTGCCAAGGTTATCCGGACTGTACAGGCATCAAAAGATAGCGATAGCCCTCCTCTTCCATCCCCTTAAAGACCAATGGCTTGAGCGCGCCGGTCATCTCGAGCATTACTTTCTTGCTGGAGAGCTTCTGCAACACATCGAGCATGTAGCGAACATTCACCACTACATCCAGCACAGGACCTTCGAATCTTACCGGAACCTCCTCTTGAGCACGACCGACATCAGGAGTATTGGCTGTTATCTGCAGAGTATCTCCTTCGAAATGTAGGTTGATCAGATTAGTCCGCTGATCAGACATCACCGCTACCCGCTCAATAGCTTCGGCTACCTCCTGTCGGCTCAACGACGCCTCGTACTTTACTTCCGTGGGGAAAAGCTCCTTGTAACGTGGGTAATCGCCGCCAATCATGCGACTGCCAAGAAAGAATCTATCCCCATGAAAGGTAATCTGACCTTCCTTCACAGCAATACGTACATCAGAAGGAGTCGTGCTGTCAAGAAGCTTAAGAAGCTCAGCACATGCTCTGGCAGGCACAATAGCCTTCAGCGCTACTGGCCTGTCGAGAGTGGCAACCCGATGGGATGTATCCGCATCCTGAGCCTCTCCATGCTCCAGACGAGAGGCAGCAGCTACAGTAAGCTCTTGCCTGCTGTGAGCAAGTCGGCTTCCATCGGTGGCTGCTGCTTCGAAGACCCCGTTCTCTACCAGCAAATACACACCACAAAGTACGTTGCCGGTATCATATGTAGTGGCAGCAAAGGCAGTCAGCAATAGAGAATGGTGTAACACATCGCCAGGCATTACCAGTCCATCGACAGTGCTGCTGTCAATCACTGCCGGAAAATCTTCCGGATTAAGTCCTGAAAGAGAGAAGCGGGAACGCTTACAGGTGAGTCTTACCTCAAAGGTTTCTCTATCTACCTGGAACGTAACGAGATCGTCAGGAAACTTTGCCATTACCTCAAGGAGCTTCTTTCCGGGTAGTGTGACTGTGCCGCCTGTGTACACTACCCCTGTTGCTTCGATCTTTATTGTCAAATCAAGATCCGTGGCCGTAATCCTGATGGTAGTGTCTCCTGCGCTCTCGATGAGCACATTGCTCAATATGGGTTGGACGACTCTTGATGAAATAGCGCTGTTAACGTATTTAAGCGCTCTGACTAAAAGTTCTCTCTGAATCGCGAAGTGCATGGCTTCAGCCCCCCACTAGACTCAAGAAAGACTATCGCGTACGTTTAGGTTTTTCAAGCTACTAACTTTGGAATCTGCGAGGTATGTTGTTTTGTCCTTAAGAGTAAAAGTGTAGTAGTAGTAATAGAGGAAGCTCCTGACTGAATAAAAGCCTCAAACTTGCCGTTGGCTTTGGCTTTTCACAATCGGAAAGCTGTTACAAAGATGTGCATAGCTATCCCCTTGACGCGGCAAAAAATCTGCTACGGTTCTAAAGTTGTCAGAGTCAGCCTAAGTGACGTACAGCATTTAGACATCTTTCTAACAGCCGCTCAACCGGTTAATTTCTGTATAAGTTGATTTATCTGAGCAGTTAGAGCGGTATCTTCCATCATGAGTGTCTTGATTTTTTTATATGCATGAAGGGCAGAGGTATGTTTTCTGTTGCCGAAAGCCTCTCCAATTCTCGGAAAGCTCATATCCATTATCTCTTTTGCCAGATACATGGCTATATGTCTGGGTAACGTCAGGTCCTCTGAACGCCTTGCTGATTTGATATCGGCTGGTGCGACTCGAAACTCCAGCGCTACCTGCCTAATCAGTTGATCCATTGTAGGAGCAGCAGCCCTGGTAGGCGCAGAAGACTGGATTACACCCTTTACACCCTCTACGGTCATCGGTGAGTTGGTGAGATTGACATAAGCATGGGCACGAATAAGTGCTCCCTCCAGTTCGCGTATGTTTGCTGTGTAGATGGAGGCAATGTACTCCAGCACCGCATCGGTAACAGCCATTTTCTCCAGGCTGCACTTCTTGCGCAATATGGCGATACGCGTCTCGAAATCTGGTGGCTGAACGTCCGCAATCAGCCCCCACTCAAAACGGCTCCTGAGCCTTTCATCGAGATCGGGTAACTCCCTGGGCGGACGGTCGCTCGACAAGACAATTTGATGCCCATAGTCTCTCAGAGCATTGAAGGTATGAAAGAACTCCTCCTGGGTCCGCTCCTTTCCCTGGATGAAGTGAATATCGTCCACCAGGAGCACGTCAAGCTGTCGGTAACGACGACGAAACTCGACCATCCTGGTTTCGCCGATGGAGTTGATGAGCTCGTTGGTAAAGCGTTCGCAGGTTATGTAAAGCACATGAGACTCCGGTCTTCTGCCCATTGCTTTGTGTCCGATAGCCTGCATGAGGTGTGTCTTACCAAGTCCTACCCCACCATAGATGAACAACGGATTGTAGGACTGTCCAGGTCTTTCGGCTACAGCCTGTGCTGCTGCATGGCTGAACTGGTTGTGAGCGCCCACAACAAAGGTCTCGAACGTGTACTTGGAATTAAGGGGTGGTGATGCTACTTTGCGAGGAGAGACAACTTGTCCTTGCTCGAAGGGTGAAACGGCACCAGCATTTCCCTCTTTTTGCTCAGGCGTGTAATCTACGCTGATCGAGGCTAAAGATGGTGTGTATGAGTCTACTTTCAGCCCAGGATCGACTACGATTCTCAATTTCACAGGCTTTCTCAGGACAGTTGCGACAGCTCTCTGGATTGGCTCCAGGAATCTGCTGTTGATCATGTCCTTGCTGAAGTCATTTGCTGCAGCCACAACAACCTCAGCATTGCTGATCTCCTTCAGGCTCAGCGGCTTGACCCAGGCTTCAAATGAAGGCTGGGTTACGGTTTGAGAGACGATCTTAAGCGCTTTAGCCCAGACCTCGTGGTTTGATCTTTCCAGATGCAGATCTGCCGTAGCAGGGGTACTCTCCGCTAATCCGGCTGCTCTAGTAACTATCTGTGTCATCTGCAGCTCCGAAAGGTTAGCGTTTCGTTAAAAGCGGTATCTGGCGAACGAGATATGTAGCTGGTTCCGCGTGAAGACAAATACGGTCCACCAGCTGCCGTAAACAGAGAACCACCCTGAGATCGGCTCTATGCCGAGGGCAACGCAACTCGTAAATTTTTAACCCAACCCCGATCAGGAGCTGGAGCGAAGTCTCTAGCTGAGATGATAGCATAGTTGGTTGTCTGCTCAACGGCCAAGATTTTTAACAACGGCCCGGCAGATCGGGCCGTTGTTGCCAGGCACGACCGGGGTGAGGCTCTATGAAACGTACACTGAGAGGATCGAAACGAAAGGTCAAGAGGGACGGCGGATTTCTCAAGCGGATGTCCACGAAGGCGGGCCGGCGAGTGATTAAGTCTCGCAGAGCCAAGGGCCGCTACCGCCTGGCAGTCTGATTTGTAAGTTGTGCTTCCGCACGCGGAGCGATTACGTAGATCTGGGCTGATACAACGTACCTATGCCGGGCGTAAAAAGGTTTCCAGCAAGTACTTCACCCTCTACCTGCTGCCCAGACGACCCGGGAGTCGGCAGGCTTTGCCCTTGGTATGCTTTGTGGCAGGCAAGAAGGTGCATGCAAAAGCCAGCTCCAGGAATAAGATCAAACGAAGATTGAGGGAAGCGTACAGAGTTCAGCGCATGAGACTTACGGGGCTTAGAGGGTGGTACACCATGGTCTGGGTCATACATGCAGGCGCTCTCGACGTGACCTGGGGGGAGCTTACGGGTGCGGTGGAAAGGATGATTTTCGAAGCAGACAGGAAGTACGGTAGACCGAGGGCAAGGAGCGCGGATTGAAGTTAGTGATGAGACATCTGGTAATCAAGGCGCTTGAGTTTTATAGGCTGACGGCTCCTTACCGACAACCTCGCTGCCGCTTTTATCCCTCCTGCTCTGGCTACGCTATTGAAGCTCTGAGAAGGCATGGGCTCGTGGCTGGAGGTGTGCTTGCGCTCTGGCGTCTGCTACGCTGCCAGCCGTTCTTGCGCGGTGGTGTCGACACAGTACCTGAAGAGATGGTTATGCCCTGGGGATTCCGATAGGGCAAGAGGTGCAAGTGGATATCACCTATTCGTTCATGATACCGACGCTGGAGCTTTTCTATAAAGCTTGCCATAGCTACGGTTGGGCGATAGTACTTCTAACCATTTTTGTGCGTATTCTTGTTTACCCGCTGGTTAACAGCTCTACAAAGAACATGCAGAGGATGTCCCAGCTTCAGCCGCAGATGAAGGTGATTCAGGCGCGTTATAAAGACAAACCTGAAATATTTCAGAAAAAGACAATGGAGTTCTACCAGAAGAACAAGATAAATCCCATGGGAGGGTGCCTTCCACTGCTGGTGCAGCTCCCCATACTGTTTGCATTGTTCGCTACCTTCACGGGACCGCCCTTCGGGGACAAGGCTATCCCGGTAACCATCAAAGTGGTTCCCAAGGAGAATGCGCAAGCAGCCGGCAGACGTGAGATCTCCTCGGCAACCAGCCCGTTTGTCTCCAGGCAGGGGGAAAGGGCCAATGTAGCTGTAATGCCCGGAGACTCTACAGTCGTAGCCGGGCAACGCGTGTCTTTTAATGCAAACGCTATTGATGGGAAGCTTCCGCAAGACTTTAAGGTTACCTGGAAGCTGGCAGGCAAAGATACTTTTGGCGCGAAGATAGACAAGGAGGGGAATGCTGTCTTTCCCCAGCCGACCAACGGGGCCGATGTGAAGATTGAGGCGATAGTCCCGGGCGTGGCAAAGGACGAGAGTTTTTATTTCATTGGCGGGCTGGGCAAGACAGTTGCCGGTTTCAATCTCTTCAAGCCGGAGAACTGGGACAATCTGCTTTTGATCGTTGCCTTTGGTGTCACCATGTATCTCTCGCAGAAGCTAATGGTTCAGCAACCAGCAGGCAATCTTAGCGACGAGCAGATGATCATTCAAAAGCAGACCCAGCGTACGATGCCGATAGCGCTCACAGCCATGTTTTTCTTCATTCCACTGCCTTCTGGGGTGTTTATCTACATGGTTATCTCGAATGTTTTCCAGAGCCTGCAGACATGGTTTGTCATGCGCGGTCCCACCCCCGCTATAGTAGATGTGGTGAGCGATGAAGAGCCAGAAGATAAGGCCGTTGGCAAGAGGAGCCACAAAGGCAGGCAAAAGGAGCCGGGCGTTGGGGCAGGAGGCAATCAGGCTGGCAGAAGTGACAAGGGCAAGAGAAAGGGAAGTCGACGCAAGCGTAAGGGCGATGCGGGCGCCAACGGCAAGAGATAGGAGGCCAGGTTGTGAATGAGACTATCCGCGTAAAGAAGCTTCTTGAGGATCTGCTTTCAATTGTAGGCATTGAAGGCTCTGTTGTTGAAGATCCATTCGATGACTCAACCGTTGCTTACAGGATCGACTGCAAGAGCGACGATGCTAGAGTTTTAATCGGCAGAAAGGGGCAGACTCTCGAGACCATTCAGTTCCTGGTCAGGCAGATTTGCAAGGCCGACTTTGATGAGCAGCAGCATTTCATTCTCGATGTGCTCGACTACAGGAGTCGTCGTAAAGAGGCGATCTTAAGCGAGGCCAAGGAGGCAGCGGTACAGGTGCTCAACGGAGAGGCGGAGGAGGTCGCTCTGGCTCCCATGTCTGCTTTTGAGAGGCGGATGGCGCATAACTACCTGCAATCAAGCTTTCCGGATTTATCTTCTCAGAGCTACGGCGATGGACCAGACCGTCATATCGTCATATCCTATACCGGCATGCCGGAGGGGGTGACGGAAGGCGAGGAAGACAACACCTGAAGAGAGCCAGGTAGAGCTTTACTCCCAGGCGTCTCCGTTCACCGGGTGAGCAGCTGTGTGGTGCTGAGCGGCTTGCCACGCATTTTCCTCCGAAGGCACCACACAGCTGCTCACCCGTCCTGACCACGACACAGGCATGCTGGACGGTGACAATTTACCCTGGCAGCACTACTGGCACCAGTCGAGACAGCGGGCCCTGCCTAGCTGACCAGATAGATAGTCTCTGGTGCCCAGGAGCTCTGCCAGCAGTTGTTTTCTCCCCTTCTCACCACGCAGGGGCAGAACAATCATGTGCCTGATTAAATGCGCAAGGATGAAAAGAAGACCAATAGCTGTTTTTATTCCTTGCCTGTGCGCCAGAAAAAAAAGCAGTCTGTTTCTAGTGTGATAATAGGCTCTCCAGTAGGCACGATCGCCCATTGTGGAGGCAGACCCGGAATGAGTAATGCGTGCTTCTCTTACAAGGTAGCAAAGCCAGCCTTTCTGCCGATAGCGGTAGCACAGGTCGGTATCCTCGAAGTAGAGAAAGTAGCTCTCATCAAAGCAGCCTGCATCACGGAGAGCCTCTGCTCTCAAGAGCAGGTTTGATCCGGAAAGCCAGTCGCAGGCTATCCAACTATCTTTTGTAGAGGCGATGCTCAAGAGCAGGGTTTTTGCTTTCAGGAAGTCTATCTTCCCCAACCCAATTCCGGTTCGATCATTGCCCGAGAGGACGACCCCGCTGGCAATTCCCAGGCGCGGAGTTTGCCCGGCACAGCGCATAAGGGCAGCAAGGCTGTCGGAGTCGACACAGGTGTCATTATTGAGCAGCCACAACCAGCGGGCTCCATGCTTGAGCGCGTGCCGGATGCCGGCATTCATGCCGCCGGCAAAGCCGCGGTTCTCGGGAAGCTCAATAAGCTCGACCTGCGGAAAACGGGCAGCCAGGGATCGACCGGACCCGCCAGGGGAAGAGTTGTCTACAAGCAGGACCCGGATGTTGCTGTAGGTAAGGCGAAAAATTGATTCCAGGCAGGCAAGGGT
>CAYPBX010000010.1:0-14811 GCA_964409075.1 uncultured Candidatus Obscuribacterales bacterium | reverse complement strand
CTTGCGGGACGAAATTTTGCACACAAGAGCCTGTTGTAAAAAGAAAAAACACTAGGATGCAAGGCGACCAACGGGCAGATGCACTGTTTCGAAGGGACAAAATTGACTGTGGGACGGATACAAGACGCCCATTTCTGCCTGTGCTGCCGAGCGATGTGAATCTATCCATCGGATGAGCATATCAATAATCTGGGGTGTGAACTGACTTAGCTCGAGAGTCAGGTGCTCTCGATCGTCCAGCTTGATGAGGGTCTTATCGGTGCTGGCAATGGAGGCAAACAGCTTTTCAGTCGCCCGGGGCTTAACCAGCTGGTCGCGCATCCCTTGTATGACAAGGACAGGCAGTGTTCTGATGGACCTGGCTCGTTTGGCATTGGCGCTCATGAAGGTCTGAAAGGATATCAGCTCGCGCGGCGAGAGGAACCTACGTGCCAGAGGATCACCAGCCCATTTTTGCCTTAGCTCATTATTCTGTGTTGCCCTCGGGAGTATATCCTTGGCAATGTCCATGTGGCTATCCAACCCGCGCGTCATCTGCAGCACAACGCGCAAGGTTTCCTTGCCGCGTTTGAAGCGCTGAGCTGCTGGTGCGCTAGCAATGACTCCTGCCAGGTTGTCAGCATTTTCAGCAGCTGCTTGTAGGACTATTCCTCCTCCCATAGATTCACCGATAAGGAAGACCGGTGTATCTGGAAACATCTGGCGCATTTCCGCAGTTACAGATGAGATGTCGGCAATACAGGCATCGAGGTTGAGATATTCCTGTCCTTGCGAGCTCATCCATGAGCCAAGCCCCCGCACATCAACTCCCACGACAAAGTAGCCCTTCCTGTTCATCCATTTTGCGAAGTCCTGATAGCCGCCAGAATGCAGGCACATGCCGTGAACACACAACAAGATCGCTTCCGGCTTTCGCGGTGCTGTTGGCCAGAAGCGAATAGGAAGAGGATCGTTAGTTACCGTTGGCGTCGGCGGTTGTTGTTGTGTGTCATCTTTGTTGATCAGTCCACATAGTGCCTGCCTGCCTCCTGACTGGCTCAAGCATATCTCAAACATCTTGTGATTGAAGGTTTGTGCCTGTTCAGGCATTCCGCCCAGGCGAAGCGTCTCTCCCAGCTGAGCGGCGGACCAGAGCGCCTGTGAGCTCATGGCACCAAATGCGGTGGTAGCCAACTCATAAGCTTGATGACTGTATCCTAGCGCTTCTTCGGGACGTTGCAAATAGAGATAGCAGGCAACAAGACCCCTGAGAATATTTTCCTTGGTACTCCATTTCTCATCGCCCGATTCCGGTTTGCAAGCATCGGTAATGGCTAGCGCGTGCTGGTACCAGGCAATTGCATCCTCGTGCAACTCCAGGTTCCAGTCACATTTGGCGTGTCCAATCGTGGCTGGCACCAGGCCGAAGTCCTCGTCGCCTACATACTTCTTGCGAAGCTCATAGGAGAGGTTCCAGCATTGTTTAGCTTCTACAAAAGCGACTTGCGCCATAAGGGTGTCAGCCAGTTGCTCGGCTTCAACTGCCAGTTGCTCAGTTAGCTCGCGATCTTCTGGCAGCTCTGAGGCCCTGATCCTTAAAGCGTCTACCTGCGCCTGAAGGGTGTCCATTGCTGGCTCGCTATCTTGCGAGGGGGCAGCTTGCTCTTCTTGAGAATCTGCTGCTTCGTGCGTCGGAACTTCTTCTCTGTTGCCCTGCATGTTGAGAATCTCTGGAGGAGTTTCCGAGCCTGGCTCTTGCGTAGAATCAATGCTTACGCCATCCTCTGTAGTGTTGGAGACAGGTGCGATTTCTTGAGCGGGTGCATGCGAAAAAAGGCTAGATGGCGCAGCGCTCGGAGCACGCAGTAATGCTGTCAGGAGTAGTGACATTATGAAGACTTTTGAGCGCATGGTTATATTATGTCCATATCTGAGAATTAAGTCACTTTCTTGCCTTTCAGCCTGAAAGGGACCCCCAGGCCCTGAAAGCAGCCGGAGGCCACCACCACGGCGTCTTGCTTCGCTATGAGAAAAACGACCCGGCAAAGGATATGAGCTATGACGACATTGTCAGAGCCATAGGGACCATTGAAAGAGAGGTGGCTGAAGGAAGGCTGGTATTAACGGACTCCGAGGTGAGCCTGTCATATTATGTTTGAAATGGATGCCTGGGCGGAAGGCTTTGCCGAAGGGGAACTAAAGAAAGAGAGCCGCTCTATATTCTGCTATATAATGCTATGATGGAATTGTGGTTTCATTATGAAAACCTGGCCAAGCATGGCGTGACACCCGAGGAAGCCGAGGAATGCTTTAAGGACCCAAAGCGCTTGCGCTGGCGGATTGGTGGCATCTACTGGCTGATAGGAAAGACGGAAGCTGGACGGCTATTGCACTTTGGGTACCGGAAAGAGCCAGACAAGTCCTACTTTGTGTTTCATGGGATGCCGGCACGTGACTATGAAAAGCGGCAATACAAGTCCAGAGGCAGATGAACATGGCAACTAGAAAGAAGGTAAAACCTCAGATCCCACCGCCGCCTGATGCTGGAGCGTCAGCGGAAGAGCTGAACGCCTACTTTGAAAAATACGGACTCGATGAGCTGGAGGCGGCAGGCTACGTATATGATCTGACGCCGGCGGAAGAGAAGGAGATGGATAAGTTAGCGGCAGAGTGTGAGGCGAGAGTGGCAGCGCGCAAAGCTGGACGCACCCAGCTAAATTTGGCCATGTCTGCTGACCAGCTTGAGAGATTCATCCGCTACGCAAATAGAAAACACATTCCGCCATCGACACTAGCAAAAGCGTGGATCTTGGAGCGCCTGGATCAGGAAGCGAAGGAAGCATAATCCGGGCGTCCAAGAGGCTGGAGATGGGAGCATTAAGTTATTCCTCGGCAATTTTTTAGCGGGGAGCTCCGGACGCCAATCTAACAGCAAACACGCTTGAATCCCAGGCGTTCCCTGAGAAGACTGCCGACAACTTTGTTTGAAAGTGAGGCCGGTTGTGGTTCTATATCGATACGGTCAACCCAGATGTGACCGACCATGATTGAGTCGAGCTCGCCTGCCGCCTGGCGGAAGCGGACCAGAGACGCCCGGCTGACCTGGCCAGGATCACTGACAAGACCAAGACCGAACTGGGGCGCGAGGCCAGGTGAACGAGGTAATTGAAAAGACGACCAAGGCCATCAAGGCTTAAGTTGCTCTGTGGCTAGAAAATACTATTAAATGCTAGAATAGAACTTAGATTTCATCATGGCAACTTGGCAAAACACGGCGTCACGCCCGAGGAAGTAGAGGAATGCTTTGACGATAAACACAGGATAGTGAGGACTTCAGCAGGCGCCTATTGGCTATTGGCAAGAACTCAGGCAGGGCGCCTCT
Organism: uncultured Candidatus Obscuribacterales bacterium; assembly: GCA_964409075.1. Classification (GTDB taxonomy): domain Bacteria; phylum Cyanobacteriota; class Vampirovibrionia; order Obscuribacterales; family Obscuribacteraceae; genus CAYPBX01. The sequence continues at coordinate 11,450 of CAYPBX010000010.1, read as the reverse complement.
TGGAAATTGGGTTTGTGAAAGAGCCCAGAGATGGGGGTTTTGTGTTTCATGCCATGGATGCTAGACCATATCAACGCAGGCAGTATAAGATGCGAGCGAAATGAGCATGAATACTAAAAAAAGCAGCCAAAAGAAAACATCGGCTACGTCTGCGAAAAAGACAGCCGACAAAAGGATTCCTCCGCCACCGCCCGCTGATGCACCATGCGAGCAATTAGACGCTTATGTTGCGAAATATTCATGGGAACAGCTTGAAAAAGCTGGATACATGAGAGAGCTGACGAAAAGGGAGAACGCCTGGATGAATAAGCTGGACAAGGAAGCCAAAAGGCGCATAGGAGTGCGACAGAATAGGGCTCAATTGAATCTAGCCTTGCCGGCCTACCAGCTGCTTCGCTTCACACGATATGCGAAAAGGAAACACATTCCGCCGTCGACGCTAGCACGGTCCTGGATTTTAGAGCGCCTTGACCAGGAAACAAAAAGAGTGTAAGCCCTTAGTAAGGTGCAGGTTCTGGCGAAAGGTTAGGGCAGTGACATGGAAGGCAAGATCAGTCCGGCGGCAGGCTCAGGTGGCAGGGCCTCCGCGCGCAAAGAAAGGAGAAAGATTGAGTTAAAGGATCTCGACGTCTGTGCAATGGCTGATGCTGCCGTCTTGGCGGCGCAGATAGGTGGCACCAGGCTTGGTTCGAAGTACCTGGGGGCCGTGGGAGCTGGACAGTGGCGGCCGGAGATTCCGAGCAACCCTAATCTAATGCGAATGCGGTTCCGAGGCCGTGCGAGTTCGCAGACCAGCCGCGGCCGGCGGGGCTCAGCAGTCAGCGGTTAGAATTTGTCCTTCTGCCTCTTTGTCCTGGCTCCACCGATGGTGGCAAGCAGATCTTTCATCATGAGCCACATTCGCAGACCGTCAACTGGCCAGGGCTCGAAATCAAAGCATCTGTAAGATGCGCGAGCCTCTTGATCAATGGCATCCACAACTATTGCGCGTATCGGCACATGCTGTTTCGCGGCTGCCGCGGCTCTTCTCAAAGCGTGCCGCAGGAGCCGGCCTCCCAGGCCTTTGCCCTGGTGATGCACGTCGACTGCCAGGCGAGCGATGAGAAACACCGGGATGCTGTAGCGGGCAAGTTCGCGCTTCACCCGTTCGGGCGTAGTGTCTTTGTGCTCGACGGAAACGACTGAATAGGCATAATTACCGATCACTTCATTGCTGTTTCCCGAATTAACGAGAGTCTTGGTGTGACCGCTGGCCTGACTTGCAATGGCATGCTTCTTCAGCCGATCGGTAAGTGGAGGCTTTCCGCGTTTGAATTGGCTGAGGTCATGCTCTTTCGTGAGCGGGGTTGGTTTGGCGCCCGCCTTATGCTTCATCCCAGCCATCCGGCAGCGCCAGCCTGCTCTCGAGCCTTTCAAGAACGCGGGGAGATTCATTCAAGGCGGCATGCAGTACCTTCTACTGCTCATTGGTCAAGACGAATCGGCTCTGCTCGTGCAGAACGCCTTCAGCACCAAGGACAGCCTGCTTTCTGATGAAGCTGGTAGGTGTCGTCCGGCGAATTTTTGCAGCCTGCCTGATCAAGGCCTGCTCTTCTGTGCTGAGCGGGATGTCGAATTTCTCGGTCTTTAAGTGCTTTTCGGGAAGAGCCATTGGACGCGTCCTTCTTGGTTTTACTGCGATAGCTCATGCTTAGTAGCTCTTATCAATCTCATCGTCTTGTCATGACATTGTCGAGACGCACGCTCTCTAACCCACAGTTGATTTATGTCTTTTGCCATTATATGTCAGTGAATTGTCTTTGTTGGCCAGAGCGAAATGAGCGTGACAGCTGGGATACGAAAATGGGCACTGTAGCGGGCAAAGTTAGCAAGATAGCGCTGCCGGGTTATTCAAACTTGCTGCCACTTTCGTGTGATGCGGACCCAGCGCGCTTTGTCCCAAACGAAGCGATCGGAACGTGATGGATGACATCCTCTAATCTGAGCGCCCCTGGCCATGGACGGGCAGTTCTAAAGACAGGTCGACCGGGCAGGTACCGGTGGCGCTCATGGTACCACTTAGCACCGCTGCCAGTGCCCTCATGCCCTGGTCAGACGGATCGTAAGCGCAGAGGCAGCTGTCCCAGTCGGGAGTTGCGATGACATCAAAGGGGGAGTCGGCAGGGATGTGCACCTTTATATTACAGGTGCGAGCGATCTCACGACCCAATTCGAGAATTTGTCTTTCTCCAGCACTGCGGAAGGTGACGAAGAGGCAGTCTTTGCTCTCTGTTGCCTGCGCGAGCGAACTGATCTCTTCGCTGCCAGGGTTTTGCGCATAGCGGATCTCATGGATGTTGTTTCTCTTGTCTGCCGGGAGTAACGCCTTTATGTAATTAGCGAGGTTCAAAGGATAGCGTGGGTGATCCGGCACCAGAACAACCCACCTGCCCTGATTGAGATCAGGCACGGACCCTCTCAGCAGGGTCACTGCCCCTTGCGAAAGCTCTTTACTCTCTCCGGAAAACTGCCCGACAAGACTGGCGAGCTCCCGGGTAGTCTCCTTTCGGCTGCAGGCGGTCTGGCCGGCAACCCAGCTTGCTACGGGCTTAAGCGCACTGCTTATGCGCTGCAAGGATAGCTCTAAGCGCTCAGCCGATATCAATCCAGAGTCGACAGCCTGGCTCAGTGCCCGGTGCGCCTGCTCTATTTCATCGATGTTGCTGCAGACAAGTAGAAGATCACAACCGGCAAGAAAAGCTTTAACACAAGCATTACCAATATCGACAGCAGCGCTTACGGCCCCCATAGTCATGTCGTCTGTTACCACAAGTTTGCCGAATCCAAGCTTATCCCTGAGGATTCCTGTTGTGACGTTTATTGAAAGCGATGCAGGCGTCGGCTCCGCGTCGACGCTCTGAAGCCATATGTGACCCACCATGATCGAGTCGAGGTCACTGACCGTCTTCTGGAAAGGATGTAGATCTCTGGCCGTGAGTGTCTTCTCATCGCAATCGAGCCTAGCCAGGCGGCAGTGAGAATCTTCCTTTGTCGCGCCATGTCCGGGAAAGTGCTTGCCGCAGTTCAAGAGCCCGGCTCTCGATATGGCTTGCGCCTGGAACCTGCCCCACTGAGCTACCGTCTCGGCATCGCTTGAGAAGGCGCGTGATCCAATGACCGGGTTCTCTGCGCTTACGAGTACATCCAGCACCGGCGCAAAAATATAGTTGATGCCCAAAAGCCAGCATTGCGAAGCAGCAGCCTGAATTAGAGCCGAGGCGGCGGCGGTGTCGCCCTGAGCGCATAACGCCATGGCCGAGGGCAGGGGCGTCAGAATGTGATCCAGGCGCTGGACCGCCCCGCCTTCCTGATCGACAGCTACGAAGGGAAAGTGAAGTGACTCCTGGTAGATGGATGCGATTAGATTCCGCAGCTGTCCTGCTTCACGGGCATTTTGCTTGAAAAGTGTGACACCGCCCATGATACCTTGCTGTAGTGCTGTCCTCTCGCGGTGGCTCAGCTCGGTGGCCTCAACTTTGCCGAGAATCAGCCTGCCTACCCGGTGGTCAAGATCTTTTTTGGTAACCACCAGTCATTCTCCAGAAGATATCTCCAACCGGACATAGTGAATAAGAGTCGTCGAAGATGGGTTAAGGTCGGCTTATAAAGCTGGTCAAGTCGAGCTCTTGGCTGCTCAAATGCTGAGTCTGCCGACGCCGGGCAGCTATTCAATAATCTGCCGTCGAAGCTTTGCTGGTTCTGGTCTTTTGCAGCTGGACTAGCTCTGCCTGCAGCGTCTCTACCTTATCCAGGCGTTCCCAGGGGAGATCCAGATCGGCGCGGCCAAAATGCCCGTATTTGGCAATATCCTGGTAGAAGCGGCCGCCGCGTGTCCTGGGTATGGTTGAGAGATCGAAACGGGTGATGATGGCTGCTGGGCGCAGGTCGAAGTTCCTGCTGACAATTTCTTCGATGTCGCTGTCCGGCAGCTTGCCGCTGCCGAAGCTGGTGACATGGATGGAGACCGGGCGGGCCACACCGATTGCGTAGGCTATCTGAACTTCGCAGCGCTCGGCAAGACCCGAAGCGACAATGTTTTTAGCTACGTATCTGGCTGCATAGGCGCCGGAGCGATCAACCTTGGTAGGATCCTTGCCAGAGAAGGCTCCGCCGCCGTGCCGGGCGTATCCGCCGTAGGTATCGACGATAATTTTCCGGCCTGTAAGCCCTGCGTCGCCTTGAGGCCCGCCGACGACAAACCGCCCGGAGGGGTTAATCAGATAGCGAGTCTTGCTATCGGGACGGACGGAGAGATCAGCAAAAGCAGGCTCGACGACGGAGGACCTCAAATCCTTCTCAATCCGTCTTTGTACGAGATCGTTGTCGCTTATGCCATCGATTTCAGGATCATGCTGGGTGGAGATAACAATTGCATCGACACGCACGGGCTGGTCGCCCTCATACTCAATGGTAACCTGCGTTTTGCCATCCGGACGCAAATACGGAAGCTTGCCGGATTTACGTGCCCAGGCCAGGCGTTGAACTAGCCGGTGGGCGACTGTGATAGGCATCGGCATCAACTCCGGGGTCTCCTTGCAGGCAAAACCGTACATCATGCCCTGGTCGCCAGCGCCAATCTCATCTTTGCTTTCGGCAGAGGCGTCAGCGCGTATCTCAAGCGCCCTGTCCACACCGCCTGCAATATCAGGCGATTGTTTGCCGAGCGCAATTAGAACTGCACAGGTGCGGGCATCGAAGCCGCCTCCTCGTCCCGCCTCGTAACCAATTTCAGCAATCTTGTTGCGTATGATCTCCTCAAAGTCCACATGAGCAGCTGTTGTTATCTCGCCTGCTACCAGGACGAGGCCTGTGGTTACAGCGCACTCGGCGGCGACGCGGGCGCTCGGGTCTTCCAAAAGGATGGCATCGAGAATGGCATCGGATATCTGATCGCAGATCTTGTCCGGATGCCCTTCGGTAACTGATTCGGAGGTGGATAGATAACGGCGTGGCACTGAATGCGTCCTCCCCAGGCAAGTTGGATAATAACCGGTACCGGCGTTGTCCGGCCATAATGGTTAGAGTATCTGTTTAATAGAATAAAGGATGCTGGTGTAAGCTTTATGAGTTAGATAATAAGCAGCCCGAGCCTCTCTGGTTAAACAACGCTTACGAGCGTACCGGGCAGATGCCGGACAGCTCAGGCAAGCGGTTGAGCGGAGGCTGACAGAGGCTGGGTAACAGGCGCCCATATTCTTAACAGCGCATCCAGCAAAGTTAGCCGCCTCACGCTTTACAATGTGTAGGATAATAGCGCTGGCTCTGGTCTTTCCCAGCGCCTTCAGGAAGCTTTTGTTCTTACCGGGCTGTCCGGGAGCACACACATTTCATAGGAGTCTTGAATCCGGGGAGCGCTCATGTCCAAGCCCTACAGCCAGAGTAGCGACCGGGATCTCGTGATTGCCTGTCAGAGGCGCGATCCGCAAGCTTTCGAGGAGCTCGTGCGCCGACATCAGCGCAGCGTCTATGCCCTGCTCTATCAGCTGGCTCCCGACTGGAAGGATACAAGCGACCTTGCCCAGGAGGTGTTTATTCGCATCTGGCGCTCCATTAACAACCTGCGCAACCCGTCGGCTTTTCGCTCCTGGCTCGGGCAGATTGTCACCAATATCTTCTATGACGAGCTGCGCAAGCGACCCCGGCAGCTGAAGACGGTATCTATGGATGAGGGGTTCGAGGCTGCCGGGGAGGGCGAGAATTCAACCAGGCAGCTTGCCGACCAGTCCCTGCAGCCTGATGCTGTCGCCTTGAATCAGGAGGTGTCCGAGGTTATCAGGAGATCTATGGCAAGATTGCCGGAACAGTTTCGCACGGCAATCGTCCTGAGAGAGGTAGAAGGGCTCAGCTATGAGGAGATCGCCATCTTGACCAAGACAGAGATGGGCACAGTCAAATCCCGAATAGCTCGTGCGCGTAGCAAGCTCCAGGAGATGCTCAGACCGTACCTGGAAAGTCGAAGCTCAATTACCGAGGTGCCAGGCTGATGGTCATTGCCTGTCCCAACTACCCGGAGGAGATATCTGCGTTTCTCGACGGGCAGCTCGACGAGAACCGGAAAGCAGAGGTGTCCGAACACCTTAGCGAATGCGGTGTCTGCCGCAGGCAGCTCCAGGAGTTCACAGAGCTTAGCGATCTGATCTCCGCCGCCTGGTCGCCAGCCCACCTGAAAATTCCCGACTTGTGGGTGAAAATTCAAGGACAGGTTAGTGCCTTGTTGCATCCAACCACCGAAGAGCTGTCGGCTTTCATAGATAACGAGTTGCCGGCGGCAGGCATGGAGGGGGTAAGAGAGCATATTGGCGTGTGTGCTTCCTGTAAAAGTCGACTCAGACAGCTAAGCCAAGCCACAAACCTTGTAGCAAAGGCGCTCGCCCTTCCGGCGGGGTTGGAGCTAGATCTCTGGGAAGGTGTCCGCTCACGTTTGAATGCTGACTGCCAGCTGATCCTGGGTGAGCTATCTGCTTATCTTGACAAGGAGGTGACCACCTTGAGACACAGGGCGATTACCTCTCATATCATCGAGTGTCCGGAATGCAGGGGCGCCTTTAACCAGTTGAGCAGCCTGGGAGAGCTGATTCGTACCAGGTACAGCCCTCTTATCCCCGATGAGTTCGACCTCTGGGCAGAGATTAAAGGCAAGCTCAAGGTGGTGCGGCTTGAGCCAAAGGTCAGGTCTGGGCTCCGCCCGGCTGCCCAGCGCTTCTATCTAGCTTCGGCTTGTGCGGTCCTTTTAGCTGTTATCGGGTTGCTTACCTATCTTCTCAACCAGCCGCTGCGAAATGCCCAGGTTAGTCCTGTTAGTGCCGAAGCCTATCTACTGGAATCAGCTTTGATGGAGCCGGGAAGCACTGTGGAAGCAGTCGTATATGAATATCCGTAAAGGTCTTCATTTGCAAGCAACGTTTCTGGTTGTGCTTTTGCTTGCTCTGCCTGCAGGAGCCGAGGAGGCTCAGTGTTGTATCAACTGGGTAAATCTCAACCTGACGCCGGGCCAGAACCTTAAGATTCAGGAACTCGACAACCAGTGGAGCGAGTGTTATGTCAACCTGCAATCCTCCATAGTCGAGGACCAGCGCAATCTGACCGGGCTTTTGTCTGATCCCAAGTCAGATCCCGTCGAGATAATGTCCCTGCAACAATCCATCACCCGCAAGCAGGAGCAGCTGCGTTCTAAGGCGACGGCAACCTATCTGCAAAAGCGCCAAATCTTAAACGGTGAGCAGCAGCTGGTGCTTCAGGATATGGTTCGTAAAGCCATTGCGGAGCGCCAGCGCCTCAATTCGAGTCAGACACAAAACGACGCCCTGCCTGACCGGATTCAAAACCTGATGCAGCGGGTGCGCAATATCTTTCCCCCCCAGAATTGAGGCAGGGGTAAAATCAAGCGGTAGTTGAGGCAGGTATTCTATCTAATCTGTCGATGGTTCAGGAGGATTGATCATGGCTGGAAAGAGACTGGATGGGCAGCAGATACTCATGGTAATCGCTCCACAACAGTTCCGTGACGAGGAGCTTACCGAGCCAAGGGATCTGTTTGAGGGTGAGGGAGCCCGGGTAACTGTTGCCAGCACGAAAGTCGGGACGGCTAGGGGAATGCTTGGCGCTGCTGTCCAGGCTGATATGACGATAGATGAGGCGCCCAGCGAGGATTACCAGGCAGTTGTTATTGTCGGCGGCATGGGCTCGCCGGATCATCTCTGGGATAACCAGGCTCTGCACAAGCTGATCGAGGCGCTGTACAGTCATAAGAAGGTAGTAGCGGCCATCTGCCTGTCCGGTGCTGTGCTTGCCAGAGCCGGCGTGCTTGCAGGCAAGAAGGCAACCGTATGGCCCGATGAGGCAGCAATCAAGGCGCTGACCGATGGCGGCGCGCACTACTTGAAGGACCATCTCGTCCAGGACGGGACTATCATCACGGCAGACGGGCCGGAGGCAGCCGCGGATTTCGGGTCTAGGATAGTCGAGGAGCTGGCAAAGGTTTCCTTCAAGGTGTAACAAAACACTCTTGCCTTAGCCTGCCCGGGCTGCCAGCCTAATTGAAGATGGGATAATCAATCGGCTGAACGCTGCCGATACCGGACGCAGACAGACTGTCAGGCGGTGCGCTCTTGCGCACCGCCACTGTTGTTGAGGATACGGGGCGCTGTGATCAAGGAGAAACTTAAACAGGCAGTGGAGAAGGCTCTGGCTGGAGCCCGGCAATCTGGCCGGCTTCCCCAGCTATCGGCCTCGGATACTGCCGTAGTCATAGAGCAACCAAAACTGGCAAACCATGGTGATCTTGCAACCGGCGTAGCATTGAAGCTGGCATCGGCAGCCAGGATGCCGCCCCTTAAGATTGCCGAGGCCATTGCGCAGAACCTTGAGCTGGACAGTCGCTCCATCGCCCAGGTGGAGGTTGCGGCACCCGGCTTCATCAACTTTCATCTAGGCTCTGGCTGGCTTGCAGAGACGCTCTTGGAGATTCATCGGCAGGGGGATGCCTATGGGCGCGTTAATTTAGGGCAAGGCGCCTCGGTGCTCATCGAGTATGTGTCTGCCAACCCGACCGGGGATCTGCATATAGGCCACGGGCGCGGCGCAGTCTACGGCAGTTGCCTGGCTAACCTGCTAGCTTTCGCCGGCTATGAGGTAGCCCAGGAGTTTTACATCAACGATGCTGGCGAGCAGATGTCTAAGCTTGGCGAATGCGCCTGGGCGGCTTACCAGCGCCTGGCAGGCCGTGAGTTTCCTTACCCGGACGACGGCTATCCGGAGGATTCTCTCAAGCCTTATGTCGCTCAGGTGAATGGAAGCTACCTTTCTCTGCCGGAGGAGGAGGGCCGGGCCAAACTGGCGGAGCTGACCGGCTCTGCCGTGCTGAGTTCACACAGACGACTCCTGGAGAGGCTCAGGGTTCGCTTTGATCGCTGGTTTTCCGAAAAGGAGCTGTACGCCGCCGGTAAGGTCGAGCGGGTGTTGAAAGTCCTGTCTAAGACTGGCATGAGCTATGAGCAGGAGGGGGCAGTCTGGCTCAAGGCAAGGGAGCTGGGCGACGAGAGAGACAGGGTGCTCATGAAGTCCGGCGGGCAGCCAACCTACCTGGCTGCGGATGCTGCTTACCATCTGGACAAATACGAGCGTGGCTACCGGTGGCTCATCAATGTCTGGGGTGCCGATCATTACGGTCAGATACCAGGATTGAAGGCAGTCATGGATGCTCTGGGCAAGGACAGCCGGTCCCTGGAGATCATCCTGACCCAGATCGTGAACCTCGCAGCCGGTGGCAAGACAGTCAGAATGTCGAAACGCATGGGCACCGTCGTTACTCTCGAGGAGGTCATGGATGAGGTGGGGGTGGATGCGACCCGCTATTACCTTGCCGAGTCCAATCCACAAAACCCCATTAACTTCGATCTGGAGCTGGCGAAAAAGACTAGCTCCGAGAATCCGGCCTTCTATATCCAGTATGCTCATGCTCGCTGCTCGGCAATTCTCAAACGGGCGCAAGCCCCGGTTGTCGATACGCAGACCGGGCAGGAGCAAGCAGCGAGAGTGAGCGGGCAGGAGTGGCAGAGCTACTTGAGGCTGTACAGAAGCCAGGCTTCAACCTTTCAACCTGCCTTTGTAGAGGACAGGCTTCTCTTTATCCACCAGAAGGCTTTGGTTATGCGGCTTTCTGAGCTGCCTGAGGAGATAGAAGAGGCCGTCAGGACCAGAACACCCGGAAGGCTGGCCCGCTATGCTTATGAGATTGCTGTCCACCTGCAGAAATTTTATGAGACATGCCGAGTGATCACCCAAGACGATGAGGTTACGCGAGGGAGGCTCGGTCTTATAGTAGCTGTGAAACAGGTTCTGAAAACAGCTCTTGATCTTATCGGAGTTTCGGCGCCAGAGAGGATGTAGGGAGCCTCTTTGCAGTCCAGGCGCAGCAGTGTAGACTGGTAGGAGGTAGTCAGGAGGCAGGTTTTCCCTGCCCGTGGACAGTGGGCAGCAAGGTTCAATCGTCCCGCCAGGGAAAGGATGAGGTCATGCATGAAGAGAAAAGCTTCTCTCTGGATGTAACGGCAGAGGAGGGAATTCTTCTCCTGACAGGTGCGCGCTTACTCGATAAGCTGGTAGCAGGCATAAGCATCCATGCATCCGACCGGGATGAGCTGATTAAGGCTGTTATAAACAAGCTGTCTGACCGCATGCCAGCAGCACTCTCTGGGCTGGCTGAGGAGATAGCCGCAGCAGTCGTCGAGTCGGTCCTGGGCTGCCTGGATGTGGAGGATGAGGAGATCCTTGGCGAGATCGAGCGCCGCGGTGGTGCAGGTGATGACCTCGAGGAGATGGGCAGCCACTATCCGATGTACTCGATCGAGACAACTCTGCCCTTGCTGGAGGAAGCTGTGATCGAGCATCGCACGGTAAGAGTCCGCTACTACAGTTTTGCGCGTGAAGCGATCGATCAGCTCACGCTCGATCCCCACGCCCTGTTAAGGGAAGATGAGCTCTGGAAGATGGTTGCCTTCTGTCACGAGTATCAGCAGTCGATGGTCTTCAGGGTGGAACGGATTAAGGATGTTGCTCATACGACCGGGCGCTTCCAGGTGCCAGCCAATCACAGCGTGAGACGGCAGCTCCCCTTTGCTTCCTGAACGCTAAGCCTCATTCTGTTTGGCAGGCTCCAGCTGCCTTTCTGGCCTTTGCTCCTGGTTGCCCCCGGGTCGCCAGACAGCAAATGCTGTACGAATCTGGCGCCCGAAGCGATCCAGGGCCGGTCCGATTACGGCTGACTCAGGCAGGCTGGCGAGCCACTCGTACTCGCGACTGCTCAAAACCCCCCTGAAGCCTTCGAAGACCAGTGCGTCGGCAAGGAGAACGCAGGAGCATCTGTTCCCCTTCCTTTCAATGAGGACTGCCAGGCAACCACGCCGCTTCGCCTCAGCTTCTGTTCCCACAAGCGCCAAGTCCAGATTGTACGAGTTGCCGATTAGCTCGAAACCTTCTCCCGGACAGAATCCACGCAGGCGGTATGCTCGAGGGGAAGCCTCCCTAATTGTCTGGCCGGGACCAGCATTACTTTGCCTGAACGAGCTGCCAGCGTGCTTGGTCAACCGCTCTATAAGGTCATCAACCTGCTTCTCTATCGGCATCTGGACACCTGTTGGCTTTGTTCATCTCTGCTTGCTATCAATCTGCCACCGGCTTGTGTGAGATAAACTGACAAGGAAGATAAATTGATAACTCTTGACCATGGCAAAGATTCTCATTGCTCCTGCCGCCTTCAAGGGCAGCCTCTCTCCGCCTGCGGTTGCCCAGGCCATAGCTTCCGGAGTCAGACGCGCGGGTGTCTTACGGGAGCTTGTCGTGCTTCCGCTTGCAGACGGGGGCGATGGCACAATCGCCGTGCTTCACCAGGCGCTCGGCGGTGAGATTGAGGA
>CAYPBX010000009.1:0-14828 GCA_964409075.1 uncultured Candidatus Obscuribacterales bacterium | reverse complement strand
TATAAGAGACAGGCTCCAAGCCTCTGCCTGCCGCAACTTTTGAGACGACCATAGAGGAGATCATTCCTGAAGCCGAGAACGTTCCTTTTGATATGTACGAGATTATAGACCAACTGGTGGATGAAGACTCATTCTTTGAAATCAAGAGGCTGTATGCCAGCGAGTTGATAACCGGGCTGGCCCGGTTGAACGGCAAGCCTGTCGGTTTGCTCGCCAACCAGCCAAAGGTCAAGGGCGGCGTGTTATTCGTCGATTCAGCCGATAAGGCTGCTCGCTTTATCTGGTTGTGCAACGCCTTCAACATTCCGCTGTTGTTCCTGGCCGATGTCCCCGGGTTCATGATTGGAACACAGGTTGAGAAAGCCGGAATCATACGAGCCGGTGCCAAGATGATCTCAGCAGTCTCGTCAGCTGATGTGCCTAAAATTTCCGTTGTTGTGCGCAAGGCCTACGGGGCTGGTCTTTATGCCATGTGCGGTCCGGCTTTCGATCCGGATGCCTGCCTGGCTCTGCCTACCGCCTGCATAGCCGTCATGGGTTCTGAGGCAGCAGTGAACGCCGTCTACTACAACAAGATAATGGAGCTGCCTGAGCCGGAGCGTCCAGCTTATGTCGAGAAACTGCGCCAGGAATACCGGGAGGACGTAGATCTCAAACGTCTGGCATCCGAGCTTGTTGTTGACAGCATCATATCTGGTGCGCGGTTGCGTGAGGAGCTGATTACGCGCTTCGCCGCATATGAGTCGAAAGAGACATTCTCTTACCGCAAGAAGCACGGTATTCTGCCTGTGTAGGCAGCAAGGATAATGCGGGTGGGACGCCCGTGAAGAAATTAATAATCAGCCGGCAGCTCCACCCCGCGGGAGACAGTAGCTGTGTAGCTAATGGTAAACGATGATTTGTAGTCGGTCATGGAAGCTGAGTTCGACACATCAATCGAAGCGCGAAGATTCTTGCTGGTGGCAATGACCGAGTTTTCTGTCGATTGCTTCTCCTGGATGCGCCAACCGCTGGCAGGCAGGCTCTGCTTGAAAAAGTCCATCACATCATCGGCCTTCTCCTTGGCAAAGAAAGTCATCCTCAGTGCCGGCTGATACTTGCTCTTTGGATACTTGACTCCGTGCACGAAGATTATCTTGCCTGTGTACATGGGAAAGTTGGGAAGATCGACAGGTGCTTTCATGACCTCGTACTGAAGTCCCCGCTGCTGCGCCAGAACCTGGCTGCCTGTTGCCGAGCCTACAAGTAAGGCGGCCAGCAGGCAGGCAACAGGCAGTGCTGGCAGAGCGCGAAATGGCATCAGTGCCGATACCAGGATGCAAGAGAATGGATTACTCATAAGAGGACTCTCCTCAATCGGTACTTACATTAGCTTACCAGTCTAATCTTTACATACGCACCGGGACCAGGTGAGCAGCAACCATGATAAGTTCAAGCAGATGCACCGGGACAACTTTGCTCCCAGGCCGAGCGACGCTAAGCGCCGCCCAGCCAACGGTTGACCAGCTTCTGGGAGCTGTGCCCTAATCCGGACGGGTGAAGAATGCCTCTCCCTGGGCCTGATTGCGGAAGGTGAGCCGGCCTAACAGGTTTCTAAATCCGGATGAGCGGATGAACTCAGCGGAATCAGTACCTTCCAGAGTCGCGCTCTCAATAGTCTCAGTGTAGAGCTGATCGTGAATGTTAGTCTCGTTGCGTGGATTGACGGTCCGATCGCGCAGCGGGTAGGTGCTGGCTACCCGGATGCGCTGGCTGCCATCCGGATTGACACCACTGAATGCTGGCGGCCTGACATCTGTAAAGACCAGGCGCCTGGCGCCTTCCGGGTCCTCCATGTAGATGTATTTGGTCTCACCCATGAGGATCGTGGCACTGGCGAGCACCGCATTGATCTCGGCATCGCTGGCTTCCGGTTTGATCTGGCGGATGCGCCTTCTCAGCTCGCCCCTGAGATCGCGCAAAGCCACCGACTCGGCCCTGGTCGTATCGCTGCAGCGGTCCTGCTGATCATAGTTGCCGTCAGCCTGGCGGAGAAGCTGTGCCGGGCTGCCAGCGACACTTACAACCGGTAAAATCGCGGAGCGTGTGCCCAGGTCGATAGAATGAGACGCGGCACCACCGACCGCGCAGCAGTTAAGGACAGTCGGATTGCAGGTGAATACCCTTAAGCCAGTGCTTCCAGGCGGTGCAGTAAGCGTGCCCGGGATGTTGAACAGATCAATCAACATCCTCTTTAACTCCTCTACAGCCATCAGATCAATTCCCCCGGAAGGGACCTGCTCGTTGGGCTCCTCTCCTGGAGAGTAGATCTGGGCAAAAGGCCCGGTGCCGTTCGGTCCGTACAGCTCCTGGCAAGGAGAGATTGCAGTTGATCCGCTTACATTGCGGTCCACGCACGTAGTCGGACGGGTCGATGTTATCAGCGCAGCATCGGAAGTCGTAGCCTGTCTGGGTGTACCACTCAAAGAGTCCACCACATATAATTCACTGGTGGTGGGTGGGGTGCCAACTCCTCCACCTTCGTTATAGGTTGCCCACTGGGCTATTAAATCTCCATTTGTGGAAAAGAGCTGTCTATCACCACCTAAACCTACCACAGAAATTCCGTTAGGATCCCCTAATTCATTGGCTATCACGTGATCAGGATTGGGGCTGCTGATAAAGTTGGTGCGGGTACCCTGGGGGTTCTCAACCTCGATATATCCAAACGGCAAGGAGATTCTATACACGGAATCCAGAGCCCCGACAATGGCAGTGGATGAGAGCTTTAAATCCTGACTGCTGTTCTTGTCCCGAGCAAATCCAGAAGACCGGAAGGCGTTCTGGGGAAGCACGTTGTTGCCTGCGCCCAGGGGAGAGTCCCTGTTGGTGTTGAAATCTCTAAGCGAAACCAGGTGCGGCGCCTGGGTCGGGCGCAAGGTGACGAACTGCAGCGTGGTGCCAAGAGCTGGAATGTCCTGATAGCCGTTAATAAAGCTGCGGTCGCCCCGTTGTGTAAAGACACTGCCGAGCTGATCTCTTTGCGCCTGGGTGAGCACATTATTTAGATCTGCTGTGTTGAGAAACACGTTGCTGGGAGCACCGCGAGCCATAAAAGAGGTGTCGTACTCACCATCGTTTGCCCTTACCTGAGTATCCGTGCCCAGCATGCTCACCAGGTTCGGGCGAGCCACCTCCTCGAAATGGGTCCTGGTGCCGCCAGGGGCAGCAAGCGTATTGAAGAGGCGCTCTCCGATGCCACCCGGTCCCTGGGCAGCAGCCAGGACTCTCTGCGCATTGGTGCGTGCCTGCCCTCCAACACCGGGATCTTCCGCCGCATTCAGGGCCACCAGGAGAGCCTGACCGACCACCCGGTTGTAAGCCCTCAAGTTAATCTCGCCGGTTGTCGAATCAACCAGGTTAGCGAAATTTTCCTGCTCCACCCCCGGGTTGAGCCCGATTCCAGGGCGGACAAGCGCTCGCTTGGCGACATTCAAATTGCCTGCATCGACAGCGTGCTGGGCTTCCCTGCCGCCGCCCAGCTGCATGAGCAGGAAGACGATAAAGATGCCGATCAAGACAACAACAAGCGAAGAAACTATTACAACTGGTATTCCGACGCCCAGTTGGGCACGACTCCCTTCCCCGAGGCTAGCCCACCCCGCTCCATATCGTAATTTCATAGTAAAAAGTCACTCCTTGAGAATCCTGGAACTATCCACCCTACTCTTTCCTGCCCCTGTGTCCTTAAAACTGATGCAAGTCCGCAGACAGGTGCATCAGGCTCGTAGATTAAGTTTCTCTCATTCCTTGCCGCTGTCAAGATGGCGGGGCTAACATTTTAGATTCGGTCGGTAAAGTGCCTTACAATTGCTGCCGGCATCCGGACAATTTCCCACCAGGTAAGAGCAGCACGCTTGGCGATGCTGGCCGTTCTCAAAGAAAAGCTATCCTTGGGCGTAGCGGTTACCGTGCTGCTTTTGCCAGCACCGATCATTTTAACCACCTGTGCCCCCCTATATAACATTATAGAAGCGCCACAGCTGCGCTCACATGTAACTGCGGTCTGCCGCAGCCGCGGCACTCGCATCGAGATAACCGCTTGCCAGATGATCGGTACGACCCGCTGCGGCTTCTGCGAATTCACGGCCTCGGCTCGAGAGATTGAAAGCTTAGTGAAAGGGCTGGCTCTAGAAGAGCCGGATGCTGTAAAGCAGGCGATTTGCTTTAGTATGCTTGAAAGAAATCTTTCTGAATTGGGTAGGAATGAGGGCCGTCGATGGGGTGAGCATTCATCTATAAGGTTGAGACGAGGCCCAGGCTCAGGATATCGACTAGCGCAAGAGTTTATAGCCGGTGGCGATATTAAGATCTATATATCTGCACGCAAAATTCGCGGTGCCGGCCAGGCCTTCTCCGAGTTCTGGCTGCTCTACAAACCAGCTACCGGTGAGGCCTGTATCCGAGCCTGCTACGCCTATGGATGAAGCCTACCTGACATACGTTCTCATCCCCATCTGATTTGATCCGTGGCCATAAAGCTCAGATGGTAGGCACTGAATACAGTTTTCTTATAGTATTGGCATCACGGCTGCTCAGGCTGCGCGGCTGATCGGCAAGTGATGAGGAGAAGAACATGATGTCCTCAGGATTGCTCGTGTGCCCGGCAAGCCCCAGGGCATGCCCGATCTCATGCAGGCAGATTACTTTGAGTCGGTTCTCCGTCAGCGGCAGCTCGCTGGAGAGCGGCACCGTGAGAATGCGTATCACGCAGCTACTGATACCAGATCCGTCGCTTGTCAGACGGGCCTCGCCGGCCTCGGCTGGATTGTCGAGCCTGCCTGGATTATCCGTCCAGAAGCAGACTATATCTGCTCTATCCTCGCTCTCGGCTGACTCAAACCTGACAAGCTCGCCTGAGGCCACCTGCCATTCGGCAAAGGATTGCTCGAGAATATCTCTAAACTGCTGCTGGAACCCCCGGTTGCCTGCTCCGGGCGCAATGAAGACAGAAAGCGGCATTTTCTCCAGAGGCCAGCGCAAGCGCGCATCCGACACCACAGCCTCGTAGTAATCATCGGCTGCCTGGTCAGCTTCTGTTCCATCAACGCCCTGTCGCGCCAGCCCGCGCGCAAGCTCGCCTTTAAGCCCGGCGACCAACCCGGCAATCTTGCCTGCCTGTGCGTTCCCGGGGAAACGCGTGAGAAAGCTGCCGTAGGCATCTATGGCCATCTCAAGCTGACCGGTGGACTGGTAGAGACCGCCCAGAGTCAACCAGCTGGCCGGGTTGTCTGCCTTGAGCGAAATGGAGTGCTTCAGCTCTTCAATCGCCTCGTTAATGCGGCCCATCTTTGCCAGCGCTATGCCCAGATTGTGATGACTCTCGGGAATTTGCGGAGCCATACGGACAGCCCGGCTCAATTTATCGACCGCTGCCTGGTTATTGTTCTGCCGCAGAAGCGCCAGCCCCTCGTTAGCAAGCATGGCGGCCTCGTACTCCTGCCTGGAGACAGACCGACCCTGAAGGTAGTACCGCTCCTGGTTGCTGCAAACCGGAGCTGGAGCGAAAAGCGCAAGAACTGGAGCTACTACCAGAAGAGCTTTCCTGAAAAACTGCATGGCTGAAGCGATTCTCCCTGCCCTTACGGACAGCTCAGGAAGGAACGGCGCTAGCCCGCTCATCGAGGCAGACGACACCAGGCAGCAGCCGTCCTTCAATCAGCTCCAGACTTGCGCCACCACCGGTGGAGACATGGCTGAAAGCGCCAGGCGATACATCCCCCTTTAACTCGAGCGCGGCGACAGAGTCGCCGCCGCCCACGACAGTCGTGCACCCGGACTGAGTTAGATCGCCAAGCAGATCGATGAGCTCAAAGGTAGCCCTGGCAAACTCGGGCGTCTCAAAGGCCCCTAAAGGACCGTTCCAGAAGATTGTCCGGGCTGTTTTCAATACCTGCTTGATTTTCCCCATGGTCTGAGGACCGAGATCGAGCCCCATCTCATCGTCGGGAATGGAGTCTATCTTAACAATTATCGTGGTCACCCCCGGTTGAAGCTTTGCTGCACAGACTACATCCTCAGGCAGAATTAGCTTCACGCGCTGGCGCTCAGCCTCATTTATCAGCTGCCTGCAGAAATCAATCCTGTTATCCTCCACAAGCGATCTACCGACCTTAGAGCCAGCAGCCTTGAGAAAGGTAAAGGCCATGGCACCACCTATCACCAGAGTATCCAGCCGATCAATAAGCCTCTCCAGAACACCAATCTTGGTTGAGACCTTGGCACCACCAATCACGCAGGCAAACGGTCTTGCCGGGTTGTCACGAATCGCAAGCAAAGCCTTAAGCTCGGCAGCCATGAGCAGCCCGGCCAGTGCAGGCTTGACTAATCTAGCAACCCCTTCGGTACTTGCATGAGCTCGATGAGCAGTAGCAAAGGCATCGTTAACATAGATGTCGGCAAGCTCCGCCAGAGCCCTGGCAAAGGCAGGATCGTTGACCTCCTCTCCTCCATGGAAACGCACATTCTCGAGCAGGCAGACCTGACCGGCGGTCAGCCCGTTGACACCATCAACAACATCGGCTCCCAGACAATCCTCAAAAAATTCGACCCGCTGCCCGATGAGCTCGGATAAGCGCACGGCAACCGGGGCCAGGCTCAGATGGCTGAGGAACTTGCCGCCGGGGCGTCCGAGATGAGATACAAGCACGACCCTGGCCCCATATGCTCTCAGGTACTCGATGGTCGGCAGAACCGCTCTGATACGTGAATCATCAGAGATTGAAAGATCAGCGCGCTGCGGCACGTTAAGGTCAACCCGCATCAGGACCCGTTTCCCTTTGAGGAGCGTCGGCTCCAGATCCTTGATGGTCCTCTTGTTCATCAGGGCAGCGCCAACATCAGACCTTCGCCGGCAGCCTGGTTGCCACGCGAGCAGCCAGCTCAATCAAGCGATTGCTGTAGCCCCACTCATTGTCGTACCAGGCGAGCACCTTGACGCAGCGATTTCCTACGGTCATGGTCAGCGCCGCATCCACTATGGATGAGAGCCTGTTGCGCATGAAATCACAGGAAACAAGCGGATCCTCACTGTAACCGAGAATTCCGGAAAGGCTGGTCGCTGCTGCCTCTTTGAGTGCAGAGTTAACAGTCGCAACAGTCACATCCTTGCTGGTATTGACGACAAGATCAACCACACTCACATTCGGTGTGGGGACGCGCATGGCAAAACCGTCCAGCTTACCCTTTAGATGAGGCAGAACAAGCCCGATCGCTTTTGCCGCGCCTGTTGTGGTCGGCACCATGGACAATACCGCCGCTCTGGCCCTGCGGAGATCCTTGTGGGCCGCATCGAGAAGACGCTGGTCTCCCGTGTAACTGTGGATGGTTGTCATCAAACCCGTCTCGATGCCGAAGGAATCGTCAATGACTTTGGCAACGGGCGCCAGACAGTTGGTCGTGCAGCTGGCGTTTGAGATTATGTGGTGCCTGTCGGGATCGTAGCTGAAGTCGTTGACCCCCAAAACCACAGTGATGTCCTCTCCCTTCGCAGGCGCTGAGATGATGACCTTTTTGGCTCCAGCACTTATGTGGCCGCCCGCTTTGCCAGCATCGGTAAAGACTCCGCTGCATTCAAGAACAATTTCGATGTTGAGCTTGCCCCAGGGACAGGAGGCAGGCTCCCTGTGGGCGAAGAACTTGAGGCTCCGGCCGTCCACCAAGAGCTCCTCGGCAGTGTGGCCGACCTCGGCAGCCAGCCCGCCCAGAACGGAGTCATACTTAAGTAGGTGCGCAGACTGCTCAACGTCCTGTATCGGATCGTTAATCGCTACGATCTCCACATCTTTGAATGGATTGTCAAGCAAGGCTCTCAGCGCATTCCGGCCGATCCTGCCAAATCCGTTAATTGCTACTCTTGCCATATCACCTCCCTTGTCCCCGGTCATGGAGCCTGCCTGGACTATCGCTTGGCAGTTTGCCTGCCTGAAAATTCAGAGCAACAGCTCATGATCGCTACGATATCGATTAAGAAGAATAAGGCTTCTTAAGAGATTGAGATTCAAACTTTATTAGTCCTTAATAAGGGTGTGGACCCACCATCATGATGCATTCGGAAAATCCCCGAGTATAATTGTAAAGATGAGCCGGCAGGCTGAAGGTAGTCCCTGAGGCGCTGAGCCAAACAATGAGGTGCTTCAATGCGGCAGAAGGTTGAAGAGGTACTGGACAGGCTGCGGCCGATGTTGATGGCTGATGGCGGCAACATCGAGCTGATCGATGTCAAAGACGGGGAGGTCTATGTGCACCTGGTAGGCGCCTGCGGGATGTGCCCCAGCTCTACGATGACGCTCAAGATGGGCGTCGAGCGGGCGCTCAAAGAATCGATCCCTGAGATCAAGAACGTGGTGCAGGTATAAGACCGGAACAGCCGGACGTAGCCGGGTGATTCCGTATGGTGTATCAATGAGGCAACAGGGGAGCATATCGCGGCAGGCATATTCGCCCCCAGTCGCTCAGCTGCGCCAAATGTAGCTCTCGGCAATCTCCGCATCAGTTACAACCTGCCCGCACCGGCCTGCCGAGACCAGAACCTTCTTGGACAGCCGTATGGGGTCGGCATGATTGGCCGTAATCCATCTGGCTTTCTCCAGAACCTGGGGTTCCAGTTCGTCCTGGGCAAAGACATCGTTGATCAGTCCGCTTGCCTGTGCTTTGTCCGCAGATACAGACTCACCCAGAAAGAGGAGCTGCCGGGTGAGCCCCTCACCGGCAATACTGGCCAGGCGCAAGACATTCTCATCATCAAGAACAACACCAATTTTGGCTACAGGAACGCAGAAAGTGCTGTCGGCTGTCGCATAGCGCAGATCAGCCGCCAGCGCCAGCAAAAATCCACCACCCAGACATGATCCACGGATCATGGCAATGACAGGCAGCTCGCAAGAATAGACGGCCCGGAGGCATTCCCTGATCGACTGCCAGTAGGAGAGAGCCGCCTCGCAGCTTTTGAGATCATGCAGCTCATCCAGGTCGGCTCCCGAGGCGAAGGAATTCCCGGACCCACTCACAACCACCACGCGCGCGCCGGCTGCCGCCAGCTCCCCGAGAGCCTGGGGGATGCGCTGCCACATCAAGCGACAGATCGCATTTCGGCAAGCAGGGCGGTTGAGGACCAGCCGCCCCACGCTTTGCTCAGTCCAGGACAGTATCTGGTCAGACTCCACTCTGCTCTCCAAATAGCCAGTCAGGGCAGCTCAAAGACAACCGCATGGCCTTCTTTCACTCCGTGCGCCGCCGCCCAGCCACCATTGACCTCAATCACCTCCGAAACGGTGATTCCGCCCTGGTCCTCTGGATAATGGGGACACTCCTCCGGGTTTTGAGACTTGCAGGGCGGCACGTTTTCGAGAAGCTTCACCACCCTGCCATCACGAACAAAGATCATGTCCAGAGGGATAAGCGTACGGTACATCCAGAAGGTTACCCGGCGCGGAGGGTGAAAGAGGAAGACCATTCCTGCATTGTCAGGAAGGGCTGTGCGCCCCATGAGCCCCCGCTGGATCTCCTGGGTGGTGACAGCCACCTCCAGCTTAACAACATGCTTGCTGTTGATCCTGGCAAGCGGTGTTTTAGCCTCAGCCACACAGGTGTCCGCCAGAAACGCCAGGGCAAGCATGGCTGCCCATCCCAACAGCGAAAGAACCATGGCTGTCCGTTTCATAACCACCACATTTTCGTCGCCGGTGTCTTGCGATACAGAAATTTTACCGTGTCGACCAAGAGCCCCTTTTTGTTCGGCACCGATCGGCTACTCACGAATCCGGCTGGATCAATGACAGCTGATATGCCTGTGTTGGTTACCAGAACCAGGTAGCGCCCGTTCTCTACAGCCCGCAGCACAGCTGAGGCCAGAATCTGCCTGGAAAGCACCGAGTTGTGGAAGCAGGCAAAATTGGCCGCACCAACCAGAAGCGCTGCGCCGCGCCGCGCCTGCTCTGCCAGCAAGCGCGGATAGATGAGCTCAAATCCCAGAGACGCCCCAATCTTGCCCCACATGGAAGCTAGAAGCAGCGGCTGACTTGTACTTAGGAATCCGTGCCTGCGACCGCCAGGCACCTGTGGGGCAGGCGGTCGCTTAGGCTCGCCTGCCAAAGGGAGAAACTCCGTGAGCCACGTCATACGCCTCTGGATATACATCCGGTCCTGCCGCTGTTGGTCTGGACTAATCAGCAAGACAGAGTTCACATAGCCACTATCCAGCTCCCTGACTGCTCCGGTAGCCAGCTCCTTCTTCTCCCGGCGACATAACTGCCTGAGCCGCTCGAAAAGCAAGCCGGGCGCCTCCTGCCCAGGTGTGATTACACCTTCCGGCAAGCAGATAAGGAGTGCACCGCGACCTTTACACAATCTCAGGTAGCGCTGAGTAATCTCGCCTGAGCTAACAGCCCCGGAGCGCTCTTCCTCCAAGCGCAGGTTGCCCTGCACCAAGGCTACCGGCACAGGCGGCTCAAGTGCCGCCTGGCGGATATCCTGCATCGCCACCAGTGCTGTCTGCCCCTCCAGCTTGTGCAGGTTCCAACTACCCCAGGCGATCGCGACCAGGACAAAGGCCGCTGCAACTCCCAGGTCGACAATCGCACCGCTGCGCGGCGACAGGCGGTCGAGCCGGTCCCCCAGCGCTGGCGCAGCTCCTGTTGCTTCGACGAAGGCGAGAGCCAGACAGGCGTTGAGCAGAACAATGAGCAGATCCAGCAGCTGGCTGCCACCAAGCCTGGCCAGCTGTATGAGAGGCAGAAAGCCGAACTGCGAATAAGCAAGCTGATTTACCGGCAATCCAAAGAACAAATCAGCCGGGTGGACAACCCACTGGAGAAAAATCCAGATGAAAGGGCAAGTCAGAAGGAATGGGAAATATGGCCGTTCCAAATACGGCAGGAAGCCAGCCCGCATCGGCAGCGCACAGATGAACAGCGCAAAGACCGCCATCAGAGTCGCCTGGTGCAGAGATTCGACAAGCCAGGCAAATACTGCCACCTGAAATCCAAGGAAGTCAGGCAGACCCATCCAGGAGAGCGGGTAAAGCCCAAGTAGCCAGTGCAGAGAGACCAGAGAGTAACCGAACCCGAAGGTTAGCCCGGTTGCAAGCGCCTCTGTTTTCCCACGACTCCCAAGTGACAGTACCATAAGTGGTGCAAGACCGCACCAGGCAAGCCAGGAAAGGTCAAGGCCTGGACTGGACAGCCCCAGAATGGAGCCAGAGACAAAGGCCAGGGAAACCCTATCAACGAAGCCCAGGCGGACAAGCAGAGGCTGCTTAGGCGCCGTATCTGCCCGCATCGTCTCCAGCCTGCTGTCCTGCATACACTGCCTGCCTGCCCAACAATGGCAAGCTCAATCTACATCCACTCAAGCTTAACATCGACCAAGTCGATTGTTTTGCCACAAAAGCTTTATCCTCATTTGGCAACAGTGCACAGCATCTGCTGCCATGCTCACAGTCGTTCTTAACCGGGGTTGCACAGAGATATCACCCGGTACCAGCTTGAGTCTTTCTCTTCCAGACAATCACTCGGTGCCCGCCTTTCTCTTTGCCCTTAAGAAGAACCTTCTTGACACCTTTAATAAATAGACTGAGATCGTGCCCCTCCGTCATCGTGCCGACAGCGGCAGTTGCAGTTGCCTTGAGTGGCTGGCTGCCAGTTGCAATCTCCAGGCTAGCATATTCATTTAAGATGTGTGAGGCTAATCTCTCCAGCTCATCATCGGTCAGATTCTCAATCAGGACCGCAAATTCATCGCCAGCCACGCGACCGATTACCGCGGACTCCCGGAAAGTATTCTTCAACACCACAGCCAGCGCAGAGATGGCCTGATCGCCGACTGCATACCCATGCTCTTCGTTAACACGAGAGATGCCGTCAATATTAAGGAGCAGGAGCGAGAGAGCGAAGCGTTGAGAATCTAGAGAGCACATACGCGTGCCCTCTTGCATGAATGCGCTGTAGTTCAATAGCTGCGTGAGCCCATCCTGCTTGATTAGGCCTTTGATGGTTCGATACCGCTCGAGACGGCCAGATACTGTGGCAATGAGAATCTCCGGGGGCACAGGCTTGATTAGATGATCGTCACTGCCTACTCGGGCACTCACCATATGAGCCTTCACCTGATTTTGAGTCGTAAGAAAGACGATTGGCACAGCAGCAAACCGTTCGTTCTGACGCACAAACCAGGCCAGTTCAAAGCCATTGATATCGCCAAGCACCACATCAAGCAGGATGAGGTCGGGTGTATACCTGGTAAGCGCCTCCTCAAACTTGAGCGGGTCGCTGATGCATACGGTCTCATACCCGGCCGACTCGAGCGTCGCCTTGATGAATGCACTCTGGTCCGGATCGTCCTCTACCGACAGCACCCTGTATTTGACATTTTCCTGCCGCCGAAAAAGAGAGACGATTTTCTCGACGACTCTGCGAAAGTCGATCGGATATTCGAAGATCGCATCCGCCCCAGCTCTTATCGCCTGGACCTTACTTAAGAAACCGCTTGCCCGGCAAAGCACAACCAGGGGCACACTCTTGCCGCCAGGCAGGGCCCTGAGCTCCTGACCAAGCTCATAACCGTGCGCGGGAGAGTCCTTCAGCGGAACATCAACAACAAGCGCCTCTGGAAGCCGCTTACTCATCGCCTCCCGTCCTCCCGACGCAGTAAGCGATGTCTCACACTCCAGCCCGGCTGCGCCGGATTCGCTTCTCAGCTTATTGAGGGTAGTAATGTCACCCGACACCGCCAGAACAACAGGACGAATCTCCTTACCCCGGGGTTGAAAAACATCAGGTGCTGACAGCTCTTGACCTGCCTCCTTGCCTGCCAGATTAAGCTCAAGAAGTTCAATGATGCGCCTGAGCTTCTTGAGATCCAGCTGGCTGATGCCAAGATCGTGCTCGAGGAGAAATACACAAAGCT
This sequence comes from uncultured Candidatus Obscuribacterales bacterium, assembly GCA_964409075.1. Lineage (GTDB taxonomy): Bacteria > Cyanobacteriota > Vampirovibrionia > Obscuribacterales > Obscuribacteraceae > CAYPBX01. Next base: position 1,886 of record CAYPBX010000009.1, on the reverse strand, counting down.
CCTCGCCCTGTGCAGCCAGACCACAAAGCTCGTTCATCGCGTAAATGCCACCTGTACCGTTGAGCTGATGGAAGTGCTGCATAAGCTTCTGCATGACCCCCACATCAGTTGGTCTGAGGGCAACGGTGTCCAAAAGCGAGTTCATAGCTGCCAGGCGGTCGAGCGAACGCCTGACAAAATCTGCCTTCTGCTCCTCGAGTCTCTGCTGCCAGGCGAACCCTCGCGTCATCTGTGAAATCTCCCTAGAGGCGCATACCATCCTCGGCCTGATTCACTGCGGTCCGGGCTGGGGACTCCATGCCCCACCAACAGCAGACCGGTTTTTACCCAGCATCGCCGCGAGTCGCTCAGCCAGATCCTCCAGGACAAAGGGCTTGCTCAGGTATTCATCGGCTCCAGCCCCCAGAGCCGCCTCTACACACTCCTGGTCATTTTTGCCCGTAAGCATAAGAATCAAGGACTTTCCGCCTGACTGGCGATACCGCTTGGCAACATCTGGGCCTTCCATGTCCGGAAGGAGCCAGTCGAGAACTATTACATCGCTGTCCTCACGACACATGCTGCCCAGGGCCTCCTCCCCTGATCCGACTGTCTCAACCCTGTATCCCAGCGTCTCCAGCCAGATTTTCAGAGTCTCCCTGAGGTTCTCATCATCCTCAACAACCAGTATCTTAGCCATGGTTCTTTCAAAATAAGGCTTGGGAACAACTTATTAACTCTGTATCCATAATACCCATTTCGCCCTGTCGCCAGAATAAACCGCCCGAGCCTGCTCTTATAATGGTGAGAGCGGATGGCAGCAGGCGGCTACAATAAAGGGGATCGTCGATGTCTGATAATCGAAAGCGACAGATTCTACGCGGGCCAGCTGTACCTGGTGGCAAGCTTTTCTGGGCCCTCATGGGAGGAGCGGCACTGTACACAACCTGTGTGCTTTACATCGACGCTCACGGCTTCCCGACCAGAAAGCTCGTCGAGGCGGATGCGGTCATGGTTACCGGCGCAATCATGGGACTGCTGCTCGTTTTCCGCACCAATAGCGCCTACGACCGCTGGTGGGAAGCAAGAAAGCTCTGGGGGCAGCTTGTTAACGATATTCGCAATATCTGTATCAAGGCAAAGTCCCAGTCAGATTTAACCACCGCCGAGCATGATGAGCTTGCTCCACTGCTGACAGCTTTCCCTTATGCGCTGAAGGATCACTTGAGAGGATTGCCGCGCGATTCCAGACATGTCTCAGCGCTCAACCTAAATCGCCTCGAGGCCAAACACACACCACTGAATATCTCTAAGCGGATAAGCGAGATAATCTTTGCCTGGAAAAATTCTGGAAAGATCGATGGGTCTGATCTGGTGCGGTTCGACCCGCATATGCGCTCCCTCATGGACACATGCGGCGCCTGCGAGCGCATCCAGCAATCACCGATTGCAGGCGCCTTCAAGGCGCTCATATGGTTTGGACTAATCGCATACATGCTGGTTTTGCCCTGGCTCCTGGTGCCGGTAGTCGATAAGTGGGCATTGGTCCTGGCCCTGGTAGCGGCTCTCTTTGTCCTAGGAATAGAGCTCTTGGCCGAGGAGATCGAACAGCCCTTCGGAACCGGCAGCAACGATCTGCCGCTTGACACCATATGCGCAACCATAGCGGAATCTGTGCGTATAGTGCTTGAGTCACCAGCCGTAACCGACCACGCGCAGACAATCGAGACAGGTTGACCGGAGCAAAAATAGGTGTTGTCAGCAATCAGGCACAACTGAGAATAAGAAGTCTCGCAGCACCATCCACGAACATTTTTCCCCTGCTAAAGTGCTCTGGTGGATTGGTAAAACACTGCTACTGTCTTCTGGAATTTCAATAACACGAGTACATCTGCAATGTGTTCATT
>CAYPBX010000008.1:0-14861 GCA_964409075.1 uncultured Candidatus Obscuribacterales bacterium | reverse complement strand
CTTGGCTACGGCGTCTGCGATCCACACATGCGCGCCTTGAACCGCGTCATCGTCCAGCTCCTGGTAGCACGCCTGCGCGCAGAGCGCAGGCACGACCACAAGACCAGCACACGTATCCAGGAGACGCTCACAGGTTTGCACGTTGCCATCGACTGGGCAACTGGAACCCTTCCTCCGCTGGACTTCAGCCATGCCGAAAACCCGCTGTGCAACAAGGTTCGCCCGGCAGAGCAGGCAACCGGAGCTCAGCCGGCCTAGAACATGCCGTTCATTTTATGCCTATGCGAAATACTTGTAGGGGAGACGTCGTGCGTCTCCCGAGCGATGCATGGCATAGCCGTCGGACAGATTGGCAAGCTTACGCTCCGATGATAAGAGCGCTTGATAGACACCACGGCAAGCTGGTCCAGCATGAAGCGCAAGTGTCACTGTAGCAGAGCCTTCTGGAGAGGAGCAGTCGAAACTTATGAGCACTATCATTGCCATGTCACTCCCAAAGAAAGGCACCGCAAAGGATAAACGCGCCTCCTGATTGGATCCACTCCGTGATCAGCGGCAGACACCGACTGTCGGCTGATCACGGAGTCAGCCTTTCCCTGAAGCCATCTTTCACAAATTACAACAGCCGATCATTGCCAATCTAGACTCTTAGAAATTGCCAGACGCGTAAATATTCAGCAAAGTCACGCTGAAGATCGCTGCAAATTTGCGACTTGCCGACTTGTCGTGTTTCCACGTAATTCAAAGACCGCAGGATTGTCGCTCCGAGGCTGGTCATTGCGTCGAGCCTGCAGGGATACTAATTAATGTAGCATTCACAAATGAAAGGACAAAAGCCAAACGATATCACAATTGGCCTTTTGTCCTCGCTGGCTTCCTGCCTGCGGTTTGCTCTACTCTGCGGAATTGGGCTTTAATCTCCTTGCTCAGCCAGATTTGATGGCGTCTCCTCCTTCCTGCCCAGACGCACATCAAATTTGGTAAAGTGGGCTATTGCCAGCCCAATCACAAAGAGGACTGTGCCGGGAGCGGCATCGTTAATTGTGATGCCAAACAGATCCGCACTCCAGCTCGAGCTGCCAGTAAAGCCATGTACGAACATGAGAACACCGTTTACCAGGCAGAAAAGACTGACCAACAAACCGGTTACAGAATAGTAGAACTGATACTGTACGACCAGTCTCCAGAAATCTTTGTCCACCACATTCGGTGGCACCTCGATTCCGCCTTGTCCGGCTGAAATCCTATCCCCACGCGACCGTCGCCACAAACGTAAGAACCTCCACATCTCCCCCTCCTGCCCCTCTACGGGGCGGTTAGAGAAAGGGGTTTCCGGCTACGCCTCCTGCTACCGTACGCTAAGAAAATAACTCCGGGCCGAAGATCTCCTCCAGAATCGCCAGGTTGTCGCACTGGCAGTACAAAGAAGCCACCTCCTGATCACATCCAGCATGAGCAAGAGACCAGACCACATAACAGGAAAGGAATTCGAGTTTTATGCGCGGACGCCCGAGGGTTTCAAATACCTGCAAACCTCGGGGCTGGCTCTCGATCGTGGCAACCAGTTTGCCTGGAAAAGTACCCTCAGCACCGCTGGCAGGCAGCCAGCGTAGCTCCAGGATAGGGCCTGACCAGGCAGAGGAGGCATAGAAACATCTCCTTGCGGAGCGCAGAGCAATGAAATCCCGCAGGGCAGGCGTCGGCACAGTCCAGGAGCCAAGGCTCAGGCAGGCTCCAAGTCCTCCATCCTCTTCTTCGTCTATCTCAGCTGCCAGTGCAGTAGCCGGAAATATGCTCAGATTGACCGACGAATTCTCCAGCTGTTGAGCCAGCGGCTGGCAAAGCCCAAGCAGACCTGTTCTATCCAGAACTGCGTAGCCAGCGCAAGCACCAATGCCGCCCAGCACAAGACTCATGAGAAGCCCTGCCCCGAAAACAATCCCCAGTTTGTAAGCAGCGATGCCTGTCAAAAGGGTCAACAGGCCCTTGATTATCGCTCCGGTAGTCCTGCGCATGCCTAACCCCCTTTGGTCGACAATCGCGACCTGAGTGAGCGGATCTCAGTACCTGCAGATACATGACAAAACCGATGGACTAAGCCCGAGGAATCCGCTCGAACCAAACAGGCACCAGCAGACAGAGGTTATTTTGACTGCAACGCTCCCGCGCCTGGCTGTCTTGCCGATTGGCTTGTGGAATCGGGATGTCTAAGAGAAGCAGCCCTGCAAAAAACTAAAAGAAGAAAACACAGGCTGAGCCTACTTGAATACAGCTCTTCTTTTCAACCGCCTTAGCGGGGTCTCAGATAGTATCTCTCCGTGCTTTTGGAGCCCGGCTTTGAGCCAGAAGGGACTGGTGTTGATTGACAGGTCATTTGCAGCATAGGACTCGCCATCATTCAGCAGGCGAGGCCACCATAGCCTGCCGACCGCAGCTGCCTGCCAGCTATCGCGCAGCTATCGCTAAGGCTGATTGCGCCCGGAATAACAAATTGGCGCGCCCACAATAAATTTTCAGCCAGATTTCAAGCGTCAGACAGGGTTTATGCTCAGACAGGCGATATATTATGCACAGACTTCCAGCTGCCGGCTGGGATTGAGAGCACGCTCATCTTTTGAGCGTCATCTTCCGGCTAAGGAGACCGATAAATGATAACCGCGACGGCGCAGATGGGAGAATTGCTCTCTGCTGAGCAGCTGCGCGTACGTCCTCGCCGGTTGCGCACAAGCGAGCCGATGCGTGCTCTGGTCAAGGAGACTCGCCTGAGCGTAGACCAGCTCATCTATCCTCTTTTTATCACCGAAGCAAGCCACCAGATAATCGCAATACAATCCATGCCAGGCATTTACCAGAGACCTATCGATGATGCGCTCTTCGAGATTGAGGCGGCGGCTTCCGCAGGCATACGTGCCGTTATTCTCTTTGGCATTCCCAAAGCCAAGGATAGCCAGGCTAGCGGAGCCTGGAGCACTGACGGGGTGATTCAAAGAGCAATCCGCTCGATCAAGACTAGATTTCCGCAACTCGTTGTCGTGGCGGACCTGTGCCTTTGTGAGTACATGGACCACGGCCACTGTGGAATCGTTGCCGACGGACAAATTCTCAACGATGCATCCGTAGCTGTGCTTGTTCGCGCAGCACTAGCCCAAGCAGAGGCTGGCGCAGATGTTATCGCCCCATCCGACATGATGGACGGGAGAGTTGCTGCCATTCGTAGCGCCTTGGACGCCAACGGCTTCGAGCATAAACCGATAATGGCTTACAGCGCCAAGTTTGCATCGGCCTTTTACGGACCGTTTCGGGAAGCAGCCGAATCAGCACCCAGGTTCGGCGACCGCAAGAGCTACCAGATGGATCCTGCCAACGGCAGGGAGGCGCTGCGAGAGATCGAACTCGATATCTGGCAGGGTGCTGACATCGTCATGGTCAAACCGGCTCTTGCTTACCTGGACGTCGTAAGCCGGGCCAGAAGCGTTACGAACCTGCCTATAGCAGCATATAATGTATCTGGAGAGTACTCAATGGTGAAAGCAGCTGCAGCCCAGGGCTGGATTGATGAACGACAGGTGGTCCTGGAGATACTTACCGGTATAACAAGAGCCGGGGCGGATTTAATCATTACCTACCATGCCCGGGATGCTGCTTACTGGCTCAATTAGCTTACCGGGCCTATATACGCTTTTGCGTATCCGCCGAACCGTTGGCATCTAAAACCCCAGCCTTGATGTGACGAGGTCCGCGTTCTTATGAAAACCAGCACCGCTTACCAGATAAGCTTCGCCAACGCCTTTGCGGATCTTTATCTTGATAAGGAGAACGGTGAGGTTGCTTTAGATCTCAGACGTCAGGAGATGACTATTTACCTGAATCAAACTCAGTATCAGGCACTAGTCCTGCTGATCCAGCAGAGCCTAGAGGATGAGGAGTTTGTCGAGTACATCAACTGGCAGAAAGATCCGCTTCAATGCGACGAAAACCTAATTTTTGAAATTTGCGGTCCCGAGCATATGGTCTGCCTGGCCTGCACCCCCAGCTACGAGCGGGTGAAGCTGACCTTCGAGCTGGGCGTCGCTGCCGATCTCTCCTTTGCTGATTACAACGGTCTGGCAGCCTTGATCAAAGAAGCGCAAGCAGACCTGGAGTGGAGGCGAGAGCTTTTGCGGTGGAACATGTCGGATGAAGGTCCTGATGTTGCCAGCAAAGGACAGGAATAAAAGAAAGACTCACGACGACTTGAAAATCTCGGCACTGTGCCTGTTGGCCGTTCTCAGCTCTCTAATCGGCTTGCTCCCACAACAACCAGCAGCTGGAAAGCAAGAGGGTTCGGTAAAGAGATCAGCAAATAGAGCTCAGGGAGACAACCGGACCAAGAACCAGACTGCAGAACCGGCAGCCAATCGGGACCTTTGTCGGGTCAACTTTAAAATAAGCGGTCCTAGCTGCCCGGACTGCTTGCTGAATGCCGAAAGAATCATTCATAAAATACGCGGAGTTGTTACTGTGCGCATCGACTTGAGAAAGCCCCACACAGGAATCGTCATCTTCGACAGCAGCAAGATTGATCTGAAGACAATTCGAAAGAAGCTCGCACGAAGGGATTATCAGATGGTAGTGCTGAAAAAATCCTCGGTTCCTGCTGCCCCGGCTGATCTGGTGCCCAACTTCAAGTCTTACTTTCACCCAGACCAGAAAGAGTAGGATTAGCCTCGCACCAGCGCAATTCCTGCCCAGCTAAAAAGAAGCCGTTATATTGGCCTCAATCGACACCGGGAGAACAATGTTCGGTGGGCTGGGCTTCTTACCACCACCAGAAACCACCCCACAAACCCCAGCGCGTGATTAGCCAAGCGAAAAAGACGATCAGAAAGATCACAAACATGAATATCAAGGGGTCTTGACTCTGCCAAGCTGCTCGCAACAAGACCCATAATGTGCCGTGGTTGATTTCGTCCATGTCTGTCCTGAGCCTCTTGCCAATTTGTATCTAAAGGATGAGGTCACTGTGTGAAATCTACGTGAAAAGGCAACGCAAGTCGGCTCGCCCACCTTCCGGCGAAATCTTCTACAAGCGAGGACCTACTGGGAAAGGCTAAAGAGGCGTATGCTCTTGTCGTTGCAGCCCGTAAGCACCTGGTTGCCATCGTTAGAGATGGCCGCGCTCCACAATCCGTGCTCAAAACCGCCGCATTTTGCAGCCTGCGACCCGTCTCCCAGAACCCACCGGCGCACTGTCTTATCAAGGGAGATGCTCTCGGCCATTGTACGGTCCGAAAGGAATTTCACCTGAAGCACCCAATCAGAATGGCCCTTGAAGCGACGCAACTCAGAGCCTCCCTTCAGATCCCAGAGACGCACGGTCAGATCGCGGCTGCCTGACAGAAGCTGGCTGCCGTCATCCGAGATATCGATACACAGCACATCGGCTTCGTGCCCGACGAGCTTCTGTACTTGCGCGCCGGAGGCAGCATCCCAGACCAGAATCATGCCATCGGCACCAGCTGAAACTATTCTCGAACCGTCGGGAGAAAAGGCAAGACAGTGTACCGTTTTCTTGTGCGCGGCAATCGACAGAAGCTCCTTGCCACTGTCCACATCCCAAACACGCAGGTTGCCGTCAAAGCCACCGGAGACAACCCGCTTGCCATCGGGTGAAAATGCTACAGCCGTCACGAGGTTGGCATGTCCTGACAGTTTGTAGAGCTCCTGTCCGGTCTCCAGATCCCAGATGCGCACTGTCTTATCGTCAGAACCGGAGACAATCTTCCTCTCCAGGACAGAAAGATCCACCGCGGTAACGGACGATTCATGCCCCTGGAACATTCTCATCTGCTTGCCACTAGCCAGGTCCCAGAGCCTGACTGTCGCGTCATCCCCGCCAGAGACAGCACTTTTACTATCCGGTGAGAACTCAAGCGTCTTGGTCCAGTCTATATGCCCAACAAGATGCTGAATCTCCCTGGCTTCGGAGGCCAGGACCTCTGTTGCGCTTCCCTGACTTATATCCAGGCCAGGACCTCTCAGGGTTGCTGCCTGTGCGCTCTGATCCGAGACTGCCTGCCCGGCAGCACCGGAGAGAGCCTCACTAGCACCTTCTGGCACAGGCTCCAGGCCTTCCTGCGAGGCTGCCGGCATCCGGCCAGCCTCTGAGGCAGAGTCGGCGGCCGCACCATCTTGACGCCTCGATGCTGGTTCTGCCGACTCCAGGGAGCTCAAACGCTGGCGCACCTTTTGGGCATCTTCACCTCGCCTTAGCGCATCGTACACCTGCGCCAAAGTTGCCAGGCTCTTGCGCAGCTGCTCACCACCCAGCTTCTCTGCCTCCTTCACCGCTTCAAGCAGCATCCGCTCGGCCCTCTCCAGCTCACCGTCTCGAAACAGCTTTAGGCCAATCTCATCGTAAGTTTTCCACACAGTATCCTGTGCCATCACAGGCGATGCAGCCGTTAGCATCAGCACAATTCCTAAAAGGCCAAGTTGACAAAAACGAAAGCGGGAACTCGTGAGCATTTGCATCTCCCGGCCGAGCCTGGCCCTGTACGGCTATCTGCTGGCCACTATCGTCGGCGACTCCTCTCCCCAGTAAGGGAGATCCAACCGTTGCGGGTTGCGCAGACCCACGGAAAGAAGCAGGTCCTGCAACTCACCGGCCGTGAAGACACAGCCGGAAGAAGTTGCCAGAAACATGTTGATTGCAAAGAGAAGCGGGAATACAGGCGCTGTGCGTGTGTCGTTGGCAAGGAACTCGGCGACAACGAGCCTGCCGCCGGGCTTGAGAGCCGGCACGCATTTCAAAAGAAGCTTCCTGCTGCCCTCCACCCCTTCAGCATGGAGGATGTGCCCGAGGATAATGATGTCATACCTCTCATCAGCAAGACTGATATCTCGCCAATTGCCGCTCAGATAGCTGTACCTACCGCCAACCCCGAATCGCTCCGCAAACTCGCAAGTGACCGGGACAACAGCCGACAGATCGAGCGCATCAATCTCAAGCTGCCTATTCACCTCAGCCATGGCAATGCTCCAAACACCGCTGCCGGCCGCCACATCCAGAACGCGCGAGCCCGGCTTAAGCAGGTGGACAGCCAGCTCGTCGGCCACCATGCAAGCAGTTGTGTAATTGGCAGGAAAAATTGCCGAAACCAAGGATGGAAAGAACTGCTTGGCGATCTCTTCTCTATCAACCTCCAGGGCTGGTTTCCCCGTGGTTATGATTTCGGTGAGCTTCTCCCAGGCCGTCATAAGCTCATCCTGACGCTCAATATATTCACCCATATAAAGCTTGCTTTCAGGCATTAGGTACACCTGAGAGCTTTCTGTTAGCGCATACCTGTCCTCATTGCGCCTTATAAGCTCGAGACCGACGAGCGCATCAAGCAAAACACCTGACCCGCGACTGTCTATCCCGGCCAGCTCAGCTATCTCATCTGCTGTTTTCAAGCTTCCAGCAATATGAGAAAAGAGATTCAGCTCTACTGCCGTCTTCAACACCTGGGTAGCCCAGCGGGTGTGGAGGAGGGCGCTTATCTTAAGCGGTGGAATGACATGTTTTTCTTTCTGTGGAACGCTCATGACCATGGACCTCCTGACAGACACGTATCTTCGGCACAGCCCTCCAAGTCAACGGACTCGCCTGACCGTCGCCGCAGATGCTGCAGGCTCCAGATCCGCCACCGCTTGTGCTTGCAACCCGAATCCGCCTCCTCAATGGGCCCTGCGGAATGCCTGCGAGCCTGTAGGGTACCATATAGCAAGATATCTGCCGACCGCTCACCTCATTGCCCCGGTAACGGAGACAGCACCAATTTTGCAGGCAGGAAGAAGGACTTTCGTAAAGTCTACAGTCTGCCAGAGCCAAGGAGACCGATGGCTTCACTAGCCGCAACACTGAAAGAGAGATATCTAACCAACCCCGCCGGTGACTTCGCCGGCGGTGTAACAGCAGCAATAGTTGCCCTCCCTCTGGCACTGGCCTTCGGTGTCTCATCCGGGCTGGGGGCAGAGTCCGGACTGTATGGAGCCATAGCCAGCGGGATCGTGGCCGCCCTTTTCGGTGGCACGCGCGGCCAGGTCTCTGGACCCACAGGACCGATGACGGTTGTTGTTGCGACCATGCTTGCTGCCGCAAGCGGCAGAGCGGAGCTGGTTTTCGCCGCAGTCATCCTGGGCGGCATCCTGCAGGTCGTGCTCGGTCGCATGCGGGCTGGGCAGTTGATTCACTACACCCCGTATCCGGTTATCTCAGGCTTCATGACCGGCATCGGACTGATCATTGTATGCCTTCAGATTGCTCCCTTCATCGGTCACCCAGCAACCGGACAGGTTCTCGATGCCCTGGCGCAGCTACCTGGCCAGTTGCCAGATGTCAACCACGCAGCCATGGCCATAGGCGGGCTGGTATTACTTATCATCTACGGAATACCACTGGTCCCGGTCCTGAAAGACAGGTTGCCACCTACTCTGACGGCTCTGGTGGTAGCCACCCTGGTCTCATTGCAAGAAAAGATTTATGTCCCCTGGCTAGCTCTGGCTGGGCGTGATCCCTGGGTGTCGGGCCAGATTCCCGTGATCGGCTCCATCCATGCAGGGTTTCCAGCACCCCACCTGCCGCACTTTGCCTTCTCCGATCTGCACCTCATTCTGACATCCGCAATCTCGCTGGCAATTCTGGGAGCGCTCGACTCGCTGTTAACCTCGGTTGTGGTTGACAAGATGACTGGCAGCCGCCACAAGAGCGACCAGGAGCTCATCGGTCAGGGGATCGGCAATATCACTGCAGGGCTGTTCGGTGGACTCCCTGGTGCCGGCGCCACAATGAGAAGCGTGGTTTGCCTTAAGAGCGGCGGGTCTACCCATCTGTCGGGAGCGATACACGGGGTGGTACTACTAGCGGTGCTAATGGGGCTGGGCAAAATAGCAGCGCTGATCCCGCTGTCCTGTCTGGCTGGCATATTAATAAGCGTCGGCATCGGGATCATGGATTACAGAGGATTGGCCAGCATCGGCAAGGCATCCAAGTCGGATGTCTTCGTCATGCTGGTCGTTCTCTTCCTGACCGTATTCGTGGATCTGGTGACCGCCGTGGGTATCGGCGTAATTCTGGCTTGCACGCTCTTTGCAAAAAAGTTGAGCGACGCAAGCCTGTCCGAGCTCAACCCGCTCGCATCACTGGAGCATCTGCGCAAGGCGTACGAGCATCTGCCTCGGGAGGCGTGGAAATCAATCTATACCTATACCTTCAACGGACCGCTCTTTTTTGGTGAGGTAAAAAACTTCACGGAATCAGTGTCTCAGTTGAGCAAGGCAAAATACATTATCCTGCGTTTCTCAAACGTGCCGATTATCGACCAGACCGGCGCCTACGCCCTGGAAGACGCTGTGACGCAGTGGGAGTCACGCGGCATTAAGGTTTTCTTCGTCGGACTCCAGGATCAGATCCAGCGAGAGCTGGAGGATATTGGAATCATCCATAAAATCGACATGGGGAACTGTTTTCAAAGTATCGATATGGCCATAGAGGCCATCGACCGTTATTTTGAAGAAGTCGGGTGGGAGACAGACGCCAGCGATGACAGTGTGCCGGAAGAGAGCCCACAAACGTAACTTCTTGCCTATTTTAGGCCTAAAGCCTTCCATGTTTTATAATCTCAAGTACAGATCGTTGGATCGGCGAAGGCCAACGAACCTGGTCAGGGGGGAAACCCAGCAGCCATAAGTTGTCTCCTTCGGGTGTGTCCAGCGGTCTGGCCTCTTTATGCTCAGCCGCGCTCTTGCAGATCCCTTGACCTTCCGGTGAGAGCAGGCCTGTGTTTGCGACATACCAAGACTTTCCAAGGTTCAGTCACCGATGGCCAAAGACAACAACCAACCTGGCGATCACACCAGAACCCTCCTGGGGCAGATTCTGGTGGAGCTGGGCTATATCACCGTCTACCAGCTTGATGCAGCACTGAACATACAAAGAGAGGACATCGCCAGAGGCAAAGTTCAGAAGCCTCTGGGCCAAATACTTTTGGAGCTTGGTTACTGCACGCCCAACCAGTTGATTAGAGGCATTCAGGTTCAGTCCGAGTACCGCAAAGCCGGGGCTCGCTAGACCACTGCCTGCTATGGGACCTTCTGTGCGCTATGCGCCAACAAAGCTCGACTCCGATTGCCTCTTGGCCTGGAAATAGCTTTGCCGTTTCAACGTAATCGGCAAGAGGATAAACTCTAAGTAGACTTCGGTCCTCACAATTAAAAGTAGGGGGGGCAGGCCCTGTTGGGATTAGCAGCCAGACTCAATCTCGCCTTTATCGCCGTAATTCTGGTTATGGTAGTCTCCCATGCTGCCTATTCGCTGGTTGTGGGGCTCCAATCGAGCCGCGCACGGGCGAGCCAGAGCCTCGATGCTGCGCATAAGCAGCTGGCAGACGATTTCAAACAGATCGCTACCAACAACCTGGTAACGGCCTCGGCAATCGCCAACAGTCAGGCATTCCTGACTGCCTACACCGCCCGCGACCGGAAGGGCATGAGCAGATTTCTACAAGACTTCATCCGGGTCAACCGACTTGTCAGCTCTATTACCATAGTCAGCCCGAATGGCAAAGTATTTTTCGATACGGAGACGCCAAACAAGTCCGGTTATTCGGTAAAAGAGAGCAGCCGGGGAATCCAGGAGGTCCTGACAACACAAGCCGCCTGGAAAGGTACAGCTGCTTTCGGGCTAGCCGGAAACGTCTACATAAGCAGCATGACCCCTGTTCGAGGCGCACAAGGCGTTGTTGCCGTCAACCAACCGGTCAATTCTGCCTTTCTCACCGGCCTGGCAACCGGGTTTGAGCTTGACCCCACAGACTACAGAGATATCGACCTGGCTCTTTTCGATGTGAGAAGGGCCAGGGTGACTGCCGTCTCATCCGGACTCGTAAAAGGCTCCGATGGCGGCTTCATTAGCCGACTAAACAATAACGGGGCAAGCAAGCTGCCCAAAGGCGTGATCGAGGAGAGCAACAGGCTCTGGAAGCCATTGGACATGACAGTGGTCGGGGATGTCGTAGCCGTAGTGCTCCTGACGACCCCGGTTCCGAACATCATGCCACATATAGCAAAGATTGCTGGCCAGGCAGCCGTCTCTGGTGGTATCGCAATTGCAATAGGCTTTTTTGTGGCGACAGTCATCGGCGGAAGCATCACCGCCTCGCTGCGCTTTCTAATCCAGCGCGCCAAGGACCTGGCCGCCAACAGAAGGGACCTGGAGCCGCTGGATCGACTCCAGGGGGACTGGCTGGAGCTGGGCGAACTGATCGACACTGCGGTAACATCCATGCGCTCTAGCGTCCAGAGTTTGAAGTCGCACGCATCCAAACATTCCGAGGAGCTCAGGCAGGCTCTTGGCAGGGCTAAAGAGACAACCAGCCAGCTGGCCGAGGTAAACCGCCAGCTGGACGACAGGACCAGGCAGATGGGCGAGCTGGGCAAGCAGCTCCACTGGGCGCATCATCAAGCAGTCGTACTACAACAGAAGCTCTGCTCTGTCCTGCAGATATCCACAGAGGGGTTTCTCATGCTGGACCAATACGGAAACGTCCTGTCGGCGAACCCTGTCTTCCTCAACTGGATGGGTGTTCCGGAGGCAGAGATAGCCGGCCGGTTCTGCTTTGATCTGGTCAAAAGGCCAGGCGAAAAGCCGGAGAATAATGAGGAGGCAGAGGCATTTGCAAGGCATTCTGGTGACCCTGGCGATCTCATCAACCAGTTTTATCCGGAAGGGGTAATTTATCACCGAATGCAAGATAAATCTGTCAAAGTATTGGCCCACCTGCACCCCGTGGTAGCGGAGGACGGAAGCATCGAGAGCTATGTGATGGTATTGCGCGACAAGTCTCTTCGTAGCGAGGTTTCGCAGCTGCGCACAGAGATAGTAGCCATGCTCTCCGATTCAATCCGGGCACCGCTTATGAATGCCCAACGAGCCTGGAAGGCGGTGTTGAGCAGTGCTATCAGAAGCATCCCGTCATCCACAGGTCAGACCCTCATGGCTCTCCACAGTCAGTACGAGCAACTTTTGGGTCTGGTAGACAATCTCCTCATGATGTACGGTGGGGTAGTGACACCATTCACACTACCACACGAGCAGGCGCTCGCTACTCGTCTGGTGGCAGACTGTCTGGAAGAAACAGCGGCACCGGCGCGTCAACACCAGCTGACCCTCGATTACAAGACTGTCACGGGACTGCCGCCGATAAAGGCAGACAGAGAGACATTGAAGAGTGTCCTGATTCAGCTTCTGGAGAAAATGATCAGCATCACAGCGCCGGGCGGCAGGGTAAGAGTCGAGAGCACAATTAAGGGACAGCTGATGCGTATCGGCGTCTCCAGTTCCGGACCGGCGCTTCCTCAGGAAGAGATAGAGGACATGTTTGTAGGGTTTGTTGAAGGCAAGCATAAGGAGGATACTTACAGTTTGCGGCTTTCCATGTATCTAGCCCGCAACAATGTCGAGAGGCTGGGTGGAAGCATATGGGCAGAGTCAGAGTCAGGCCGGGGCACGATCATCTACCTCACTCTCCCGGTTGCCTGATCAATTCCAGTATATTTGCTCAGCGCATAGCACAAGTGGAAGGGAACTGGCTCCGGAACTACTGTCCAGCGGCCCGACCCTGATCTCGGTTGGGCAGGCCGGCTTGAGAGCTGAGCTGTCGCTGATTACAATTACAATTCAGCAACAAGACGAGAAGAACTCTATAATCTGCAACGCACCTATGCCAGACCCCTTTCTACTAGCATCCGACGGCATGCTGCCTATGGCTCCCCTGCACTCGCTCCAGTGGACCAGGGGACTTGTCTGGCTCTTTCTCCTGTCCAACAGCCTGATCGCCTTATCTTTCTTTGCGCTGCTCTCAGCTATCGCTCTGCTTATCCGCAGGCGCGCCGACGTGCGTTTCGGCTGGAGAATGCGTTTGGTGTCGTCTCTCATCTTCAGCATCGGCATCGCTTATATGCTTGAGATCTGGTCCATATGGCATCCAAACCTCTGGCTGGAGGGGATAGTTGACGCGCTCATCGGTGTGCTTATGCTAACTTGCACCACCATCCTCTGGCGCATGATGCCTGCCTTCCTCGCCATCCCGAACCCAAGGGAGCTTGAGACAGCCAACAGGGAGCTTCAAAACGAGATAGCAGAGCGCAATAGAACAGAGCGATCACTCAGAGCAAGCGAGATGAACTTCCGCTCTATGCTTGATGGCGTCAGAGACTACGCTATCCTCATGCTCGATCCCGAGGGACACGTCACCACCTGGAATCATGCCGCCCAGACCATCAAGGGCTACTCAGCCGAAGAGATCATGGGTCAGCACTTCTCGATCTTCTACCCGGAGGAGGCAAGGGAGGAAGGAATGCCACAGCAGCTGCTCGACGTGGCTAGATCTGTAGGTCGATGCGAGGATGACAACTGGAGGGTTCGCAAAGACGGAACGCGATTCTGGGCAAATGTGATCATCACAGCCATGCGAGATCCGGAAGGCAAGCTCCACGGGTTCCTCAAGGTAACAAGAGACATGACCGAACGGCGACGCATGGAGGAGGTCACAAGGCTCAATATAGAGCTTTCCCGGTCCAACGAGGAGCTGAGGCAGTTTGCCAAGATTGCCGCACATGATCTGCAAGAACCGCTCAGGGCCATAGAAGGCTATGCAAGCTTGATCGATCGCCGGTACAAAGGAAAGCTCGACAAGGATTTCAATGAGTTCATCGAGTTCATAATTGACGGCAGCAGTCGCATGGCCGACCAGATCCAGAGCGTCCTCGTCCATTCGCGGGTGAGGACCGAGGAGAAGGAGCTGGCCCTTATAGATTGCCATAAAGTTCTCAAGGAGGTGATTGTCAACCTGAAGCTCTCCATCCAAGAGAGCCAGACCAGAATACAAATGGAAGAACTCCCAACGATTGTGGCTAATCGCGCCGAGCTGGTCCAGCTCTTTCAGAACCTCCTGTCCAACGCCATTAAATTCCGCCGAGAAGAATCTCCGCTGGTAAGAGTTTCTGCCACTGAGGATGACGAATACTGGAAGTTTTGCGTCGAAGACAACGGTATCGGGATTAGTCCTCGCTACACGGAGAAGATTTTCTCTATGTTCTCAAGATTGCATAGCCGCTCTCGCTATTCCGGCACTGGCATCGGGCTGGCCATCTGCCAAAAAATCGTCGAGTCCCATGGGGGTAAAATATGGTGTGAGTCCAAGTCAAAGAGTGGCTCGAAGTTCTTCTTCACGCTCCCCAAAGACCGCAGCAAGGGCAGGAGTTCCGACGATGCCAAAAGCAATTGAGATCCTTCTGGTGGAGGACAACCCGGCTGATGTCCGCTTAACTGAGGAGGCTCTCAAGGACACCGGCATTGCCTACACCCTGCATGTCGTTGGCGACGGCGAAGAGGCTCTGTCCTTCTTGCGAAGGCAGGGTGAGTTCTCCGCCAAGCCCCGGCCGGATGTAGTGCTCCTCGATCTGAACATGCCACAGAAGGACGGGCATGAGGTCCTGGCAGAGATCAGGGATGACGACAGCATCAATAAAATTCCTCTGGTAGTGCTGACGGTATCACAGGAAGATCGAGACATATTGAAAGCACTGGATCTGAAGATGAATTACTACCTCCACAAGCCTGTGCATCCGGACCGATTGCACAGCATACTGGCAATGATTCAGGATCTCTGGCTCGAATAGACAGGCAGGCCAATCACCCTGCAGAGGCAGGGTTCATGCATATGTCCTTTGAGGTCACATGGCCTGTGAAAGCGTCTGACGCCCTACCAGTGCTCGATGCTAGCCCAACTTCCGCAGCTGACAACTAAATTTTGACAATTTTTGCTGAAGTTGTGTCC